>JANXWI010000137.1 GCA_025351205.1 Deinococcus sp. | reverse complement strand
GAACGGACGCCGTACACGACGCCTGCCCGCCGCCCCCGACGAATTGCCAATGGCGACCCAGCAGGCGTCCGAATGAATAAAGGAATCCAGAGACGCGCCGATCAATCTGGCGAGAGAGAGGGATTGCAGCATTGTGAGCGGACGCTTCCCCTAAACCGATTCGTTGCCGCCGGGGCGTCTGCCCGGCCTGTCTGTAGGGTCGGCCCGGTACGACCCCACCAAGGTCAGGCGGGGTGTATCCGCTGCCCTGAAGCGTGTTAGCATCCGTGTGAACAAACGTCTGTCTTTTGAAACCCGGCCCACACCGGGGGGTACGTCAATTCCTGTTTTTGCGCCTCACCGGGCGCGGGAGGTGTCTATCAGCGTTTCTGAACTCACGGCCAATGAGACCATTTTCACCATCGAGGCCACGCCGGTCAAGTACGGGGCCGGGGCCTCTCTCGACGCGGGCTGGGAGCTGAAACGCCTGGGGGTGACCCGGGCTTTCGTGGTCGTGGACCCGGAGGTCCGTGCGCGCGGCGTGGCGGCTCCCATTCTGGAAAGCATGCGGGCCTCGGGCGTGGAGCTGGTCGAGTACGGCGACGTGGAAACCGAGCCGAGCATCCACGCCTTCGGGCGGGCGGTGCAGGCGGCCACAGCAGCCAGCGTGGACGGCTTCGTGGCGATTGGCGGCGGAAGCGCCATCGACACCGCCAAGGTCGCCAATCTGGTGTCGACCCACGGCGGCGAGATCATGGACTACGTCAATGCGCCGGTGGGCCGGGGCGTGAAGCCGCCGTCGGCCCTGCGGCCCCTGCTCGCCATTCCCACCACGCCCGGCAGCGGCAGCGAAGCGACCACCGTGGCGATTCTGGACATTCCGGAACTGAAGATCAAGACCGGCATCTCGCACCGCTTCATGCGGCCCGCTCAGGCCATCGTCGATCCGGAGCTGACCCGCACCGCCCCCAGCGCCGTGATCGCTTCGGCGGGGCTGGACGTGGTGTGCCACGCCGCCGAGAGCTTTCTGAGCAGGCCCTACACCAGCAGGCCGCGCCCCGAAACCGCCGATGAGCGCCCGCCCTATCAGGGCAGCAACCCGGTGGCCGACCTGTGGTCGGGTCAGGCCATGCGCTACGGCGGACAGTATCTGCGCCGCGCCGTGGCCGACGAACACGACACCGAAGCGCGCGGCTTCATGATGCTCAGCGCCACCATGGCAGGCGTGGGCTTCGGCTCGGCGGGCGTGCATATTCCGCACAGCTGTGCCTACCCGATTGCGGGCCTGAAGCACAGCTACCGCCACCCCGGCTACCCCGGAGAGAAGATGTTCGTGCCGCACGGCTTCTCGGTGATCGTGACCGCGCCCGCCAGCTTCCGCTTCACCTTTGACGCCGCGCCGGAGCGCCACCTCCTGGCCGCCAGTTTCCTGACCGGGCAGCAGTACGCTCCAGACGACCGCGAGGCGCTGCCCAACGCGCTGCTGGCCCTGATGAAAGACGTGGGCGCACCGAGCGGCGTGGCCGAACTGGGCTACGACGAATCCGATATTCCTGCCCTGATCGAGGGAGCTTTGAAGCAGCAGCGCCTGCTGGCCGTGTCACCGAAGATGCCCACCGAGGCCGATCTGGAGAGGATTTTGCGGGAGTCGATGCATAACTGGTAAAGGAATCCAGAGACGCGCTGGAAGAATCTAGAGAGAGGGAGGGCCGCCCCGACCGATGTTGCCAATGGCGACCCAGCAGGCCACAACCTGAAGAAACGCAATTCAGCCGACGTAAACGCCACCTGGGAATCCAGAGACGCGCCGATCAATCTAGAGAGAGGGAGGGCCGCCCCGACCGATGTTGCCAATGGCGACCCAGCAGGCGTCTGAATGAAGGAATCCAGAGACGCGCCGGATGAATCGAGATCTAGCTTCGGGCCGCCCCGAAGCGCAGTCCAATGGTGACCCAGCAGGCGTCTGAATGAGTAAGCGAACCCAGAGACACGCCGATCCATCCAGATCCAGCACCGAGCCGCCCCGGGTCGCCAGCAGAATTCTAGAGACGCGCCCCATTCGCCCCGAAAACACCGATCAGCATCGCCACCCACCCTGTCCCGGAGGTTTCCCATGACGCAGCCCACCCAGTCAGCGCAGCCAGTTCAGTCGGCCCAGTCAGTCCAGTCAGCCCAGTCGGACACGCCCGTCCGGTTGTACATGTTTCAGACCGGCACACTGAAGTGCAAGACCAACAACATCAAGATGAACGCCGACCCGGAACCCTACGAGATTCCGGTGCCGTGGTACCTGATCACCCACCCCAAGGGCAACGTGGTGATCGACGGCGGCAA
>JANXWI010000121.1 GCA_025351205.1 Deinococcus sp. | reverse complement strand
TCTGCCGACACCGCGTTGTTCACCAGCCGGGCGTCCAGGCCATAGCCCAGCTTCCGGGCAATGTGGGCGCTCGCCAGGTTCAGGGCGTCACACCTGATCTCAATGCGCCGGAAGCCCAGCACCCCGAATCCGAAGTCGGTCAGTGCCTGCGCGGCCTCGCTGGCGTAGCCCTGCCCGGCGTGCCCACTGTGAATCCAGTAGCCGATCTCGCCTCTGGGCACCTGCCAGTACAGGGCGTGAAAGCCGGTGCTGCCCAGCAGTTCGCGCCCACCTGCGTCCCAGATCAGGTAGCGCAGCTCGGTGCGTTCGGTAAAGGCTTCGGCGGCAGCGGCCATGTTGGAGGTGTATCCGGCCTCTTTCAGCGGCTGCTGCGCCCAGACCATCCAGCGCCTGAGTTCGGGCAGTGAGGCGGCCACCGCCCGGTGCATGGCCGGGCCGTCCGCTTCACGGGGCGCACGCAGCAGCAGGCGCGGGGTCTGAATGGTGCCCGGGATATGTGTGGGCGGCATGTTCCGAGTATAGAGAACCGTCGGATCGGGTGTTCAGCGCACCGGGCTGAGTTTTGCCGTGCAGGTGTAGTTTGCACCGCTCGCTACGCAGTCGCTGAGCGCAATGTTGAATTTCACGGGCGCACTGGTTTTTTTCGGCAGGGCCACGAGCGCTGTCGTCGTCACCGCGTCCACGGCTGATTTTGGCTGATCAGTGATTCGAATATTCTCGTAATTGACCGTTTCGAACGACAGGCCGCGCATGATTGTCAGGCTGATCGGCACGTCTCTGAAGCGGAACGTGAGTCTGACCGGGATGTTTTTCGGGAAGGCCACATTCGCCTGTTGACTTTTACTGACGCCTCCGCCGCTGAATTCGCTGGCGACGAAGGCGCTGCCGTCTGCCGCGAAGACACGTGCCCTGACCACCTGAATGGTCAGTACGGAATTGGCGTCCTTTCCGGAATAGGCTCCGATCAGCGAACAGTCGACGGTTGTCCGGTCCACGCGTTCACAGCCGGGCGCGGCGAATGCGACGCCGTACAGCGTATTGGGCGCGGTGACAGCCGGTTCCTGGGCGCTTGCCAGCCCGCCAGCGGACGCGATCAGAACGGCTGCCGAAATTGAGAGTCTCATGAAGGCCATCTTAATTCGTCTCTATGAGCGCGAAGTCACGCCTGTTCAGCCCGCCCTGCCCTGCGCCGTGCGCCGCGTTCTGTGTCAGCGCCGCTATCATGGCTTCCATGCGCGCCGTGTTGAAACTGGGAAGCTCGGTGCTGTCAGGCGGCACAGACCGCCTCCACCGTCCCCGGATGGTGGACCTGATCCGCCAGATCGCGGCGCTTCGCAGCCAGGGGCACGAGGTGGTGCTGGTGTCGTCGGGGGCAGTGCTGGCGGGCTGGGAAGCGCTGGACTTTCCGCCGCGCGAGCGCACGCTGGCCGAGAAGCAGCTGCTGGCGGCGGTGGGGCAGAGTGCGCTGATGCACACCTACAGCACGCTGGCCGAGCTGTACGGCCTGAAGGTGGCCCAGATTCTGCTGACCGCCGACGATTTCCGGGACCGCACGCGCTACCTCAACGCCCGCACGACCATGCTGGCCTGCCTGAGCCGGGGCGTGCTGCCGATCATCAACGAGAACGACGCGGTGGCCGTCGAGGAGATCAAGGTGGGCGACAACGACTCGCTCTCGGCCTTCGTGGCCAACATGCTGGAGGCCGACCTGCTGGTGATCCTGACCGACGCGCCTGGGCTGTACACCGCCGACCCGCGCAAAGTGCCGGACGCGGTGCTGATCCCCGAGGTGGCCCGCATCACGCCGGAAATCTGGGCGCTGGCGGGCGGGGCGGGCAGCGCCCACGGCACGGGCGGCATGCACACCAAGCTCCAGGCCGCCGAGATCGCCACGCGAGCCGGAACAGGGGTGGTGATCGCCCCTGGAGACGCCCCCGAAGCCTTTGTACGGGCCGCCCAGAGCTTCACCGCGATGGGTTCCAGCGGGCTGGGTTCTACCGAACCGGGCGAGGCCATCGGCACCCGCTTTCTGGCGAACGGCTCCCGGCTGGAGGCCCGCAAGCGCTGGATTCTGGCTGAGATCACGCCCGGACGGGTGCTGCTGGACGCGGGGGCGGCGCTGGCCCTGCGTGAACGCGGTGGCAGTCTGCTGGCGGTGGGTGTGCGCGGCGTCGAGGGCGAGTTTGAGCGCGGTCAGACGGTGAGCCTGCTCACGCCGGAGGGCACGGAACTGGCGCGCGGCCTGACCCGCTACCGCGCGGGCGACCTGCGGCGCATCGCGGGCAGACGCAGCAGCGACACCCAGGCCACGCTGGGCTACGACTATGGCCCGGAAGTGGTTCACCGTGACGATCTGGTGATGCTGTAACAGGTTTGTGCGGCACACTGATTCCATGTCGCTGATCCTGCACGCGGCGGTGACCTGGGCGCTGGTGGGCCTGATCCTGACCATCCAGCTGGTCCACTACCCGCTGTTTGCACGGGTGGGAGAGCCTGGCTGGACCAGTTACGAGCGCGAACATCAGGCCCGCATCACCTGGCTCGTCGGCCCGCTGATGCTCGCCGAGCTGCTGAGTGCCGGCTGGCTGGCCCTGCGCCCGCCCCCCGGCGTACCGGGATGGAGTCTGTGGCTGGGTCTGGCACTCGTGCTGGCGGTCTGGGTCTCGACGGCCCTGGTCCAGTCGCCGCTGCATGGCCGCCTGTCGGCCCACTTCGATGCCCGCCTGCACCGGCGGCTGGTGGGCAGCAACTGGGTCCGCACGGCGCTGTGGCTGGGTCGCGGCGGCCTGTGCGTCTGGTGGCTGTGGTTACGGCTGGGATGAGCACGTTGTTCCCGATTTGGCTGGATGGACGGCCCCATGCCGCGCACGTCTGGCGCAAGATTTTGAATTGGGTTTTGCACCCGGTGTCAGCTTTCGGTGACTTCTGATGCCGAACCCTGTCCAGGTATCTGAACAGACCGGGCCGAAGATTTCGCCATCCCTCTCAAGGGGGACTGGTACAGCGTCTTGACCAGAGCAGCGCCGTTGACGACGCTTGGTCGCTCGCAGAGAGGGCTGGGGAGCGGGTGATACGGATTCCGATTGAATCCCGCGCAGTTTGCGGGGTCAATCCGACCAGAGGACAGTACGTGTTCCGGGAGCGGGCAAGCGTCCTCATGGGCGCTGTTCTGCCCAAGAAGATGGACGTGCAGGCTGAGCGGGCCAGTTCTGCTACCGGCTGCCGCAAGGGGTGGTGTCGCCGTCAGGTCAGGACCGCCGTGGTGAACCGGGTCTGGGCTGCCAAACACCCCGTCCTGTTCGTCCCCTGTACACGAATCAACCCTGTACACGAATCAGCACGAATCAGGACGTGGGCGCAGAAAGTCTCGGCACAGGAGCCGAAATGCGGCGCGGTGGTCCTTACTGACGGACTTCAAACGTTCGGGGGCGGCAGCCTGCCGCAACGGTCTGACGGCTTCCGGCTGCTCGGCGGCGTCCGGGCCGATTGTGGCGTGTTCGTCGCGCACGGCTGAACTTTTCTGATCGCCGCAGCGTACCTCGTCTAAGTGAAACATGGGTCAAAGTGAAACATGGTTCAAAGTGGAGAATGGTCAGAGGAGAACATGAGTGTTCAGGACGACGGCAGATGCGGCACGGACCATCCAGGCTGGCGGGCGTGAACCGCGATGCCGGGCCGAGTTCCCAGTAAAGAATGCTACTTTGAGAGAAATGTGGACTCAGCAGGGAGACGGGGCAGCGGACCCCAGCGACGCCGAACTGGTCGCCCGTTTCGCGGTGCGCGACGAGGCGGCGCTCGGTGAGCTGTATGACCGCTACAGCGCCGTGGCCAACGGCCTGGCCCTCTCGGTTCTCAAGGAGAGGGCGCTGGCACAGGAAACCGTCCACGATTCGTTCCTGAAAGTCTGGGCCAGACCCACCCTCTTTGACCCGGCGCGCGGAGCCTTTTCCACGTTTATTCTGACGGTGGTGCGTCACGCGGCGATTTCCAGACTGCGCGCCGTCCGGTACACCCTGCCGCTGCAAGACGAGGAGGGCCTGCCCCTGCCGCTGGCCGACAGCCGGGTAAACCTGCTGGAACACAGCGAGCTTCAGCAGCGTGCAGAACGGGTCCAGGCGGTAATGCAAAGCCTCAAGCCGGTCCAGCGCGAGACCGTCGAGCGGGCGTTCTACCGGGGCCAATCGCGCGAAGCCATCGCCGAGGAGATGAACGTGCCGGTGGGCACCGTCAAGAGCCGCCTGAAATATGCCCTGGACCGGCTGCGCGGCCTGCTGGGCGAAGACCTTGCGCCCGAGACTCCCAGACAGACCCTGGTACCGGGGGAGGTGAACTGAAGATGCCGGATGAAAAGAGACCAGACGAGATGAAAACGCCGGGTGAGCCGACCAGCCTGCAAGGCTGTGAACGCTGTGAGCTGGAGCTGGGAGCCGCTCTGCTGGGCATCACGGACGCCGGGACGCAGCGTTTTGTCCGGCTTCACCTGTCTGGCTGCCCCGCCTGCCGCCTGCTGGCCGCCGAGACGCAGGCCAGTCTGGACGGCCTGCTGCACGTGACGCCCGTCCCGGTCTCCGCCGGTGCCCGCAGCGCCCTGCTGGAGCACGCCCGCGAGACGCCGCTGGAAGTCGGTCCAGAGTGGCTCGGCCAATCCGCATCCATTTCGCCCCTGAAGGTCCAGATGGAGACGGTGCAGCCGTTGCCCAGGCTGGGGCCGGGTGTAAGGACGTCCCCTGCCCGCGTTCGGCCCGCCCGCACACGCTGGGGGGCCTGGGTCGCCGCCGGGCTGGGCCTGGCTGCCGCCCTCTGGCTCACCTTGCCGCTCCTAAACGCTGGCGTGGATCTCCGCCAGGCTGACGTGGTGATCAGCGCGGGCACGTCGCTGGTGATGGCCCGCAGTGAAAATTCGAGGTATCCGCTGGTGATCCGTACCCAGGCAGGGCGACTGCGCGGCGTCAGGCTGGACCAGGCCCGGCCCGCCTGGTACACCGAGGGCGTTTACAGCGCGGGCCGGGCCTACCTGCTCGACTCGGCCAATGAGCGCCTGGTGGTGCTGAACGTGGCCCAGGGCAAAGTAGAGCGCACCTATCCGGCACCGGGCGGCGCGGCGGGGCTGGCCGTGAGCGGCGAGGGCGTTTTTGTCAAGTCGGCGGCGAGCGGGGAACTGCGGCTGTTCAGGGGCGACGCCCTCACGGTGACCGTGCTGGCCGCTCCCACCACAATGACCCAGGCCGAGTGCATGGACGCGGTGCTGCCGCTGCCGGGACGCGTCCTGACCACGCAGCACAGCAGCGGCCAGGTCATCGCCCTGTCTGCCGATGGACGGCGGGTGCTGGCCCGCTATCAGGTGGGCGGCGCTCCTGTCGGCCTGCTGAGCTGGCGGGGCAGAACGCTGGTCCTGGACGTGCAGGGGCGTCTGCTCGAACTCGGCGCGGGCGGTCAGGTGACGCGCACGCTCAGGTTGCCCGGCCATCCCGACAAGTTCAGCCTGATGGGCGACCACGCCTACCTCACCGACCGGGGCGGGCGCGTCAGCGAGGTGGATCTGCCGAGTTTTACCGTGGTGCAGCAGCGTACCTTCGGCAAGCCGATGGACATCGTGGCCCTGCCGGGCGGGCACCTGGCCCTGGCCGACGCCACTCGCGGCCTGCTGATGCTGGATTCGGACCTGAACGAGCTGTGATACGGACTCGGTCCAATCCGGTAGAACAATGATCCGGACAGTTTCGATGGGCAGGACGAAGCGGATCAAGGAAAAGAAGCGGATCAAGGAAAAGCCGTCTAGGACACCAAGTCTACTCACCCCCTCCCAACCTCCCCCCTCCGCAAGCGGCTGTACCAGTCAAGGGGGAGGGGCTAAAAACCTCGTGTTCGTCGCATCTCTGTTGGAGAATTCAGAAACTGTCCACATCATTGTAGAAACCAATCCGTTAGAAAAACGGAACCCCGCCATTTTTGTAACTTCTTGTCTTGGGCACAACAGCACGCCTGGGCACGCTTGGCCGCTTGGTCGGGTCAACAGTGATGACACAACTGATTGACCGGAATACTTGTGAGGCGCGTGGCGACTTGGACGCAAGCCCTGAAAGATCAGGATACCGGGCAGACCTTGAAGTTCAGATCCTGAAGTTCAGACAGGCTCGAAAATGTGCTGCTCATCCTGCCTGGGCGGCTCTCCTGGCGTCACCGGCACGGCTTCGACGTGGCTCAGGCGGGCCACGTCCACCCGCAGATGCCCGGCTGGGTCCTTGCTGTGAATCGGCTGAAAGCGGGCGTTCCAGATTATTTCGCTGACCTTGTAACTGCTGCGGGCATGAATCTGGCCCTGTGAGGCGTCGTCGGTGGCCCGCAGCACCACCAGCAGCTCGGCGTCGTCGGCAGCCAGAGTCTCCGAGGTCTGCTTCCAGAGCGGGCTAGAGGCGTTGACCGGATGAACCACCGTCCAGGACGTCGGGAAAAAGGTCACCCGGCTGCGTTCCAGGGTCAGCGGGTAAAAGCGCCGCACGCGCTGACCCTGGGCTGAAATGGGGTTCTGGCCCGAAACCGGATGCAGCGCCAGGTCTTCAAAACGCGAGAGGGTCACCTCGGCGCTCAGGTCGATGAGCTGAGTGCGGTGGCCGTTGGTGACCCGGAACATGAGGGCCGTGCCGCCCTGAAACGGCGCGATCACCGCCACCTGGCTGAACAGCACCCGGTGGCTGGGCCGCGAGAAGCGGGCGAACAGGATGCCGGTGGCCAGCGCCACCCCCAGCAGGCCCACGAAGGCCTCGGCGGTGACCACCAGATTGGCCGCCGTGGTCCGGGGGTAGACGTGCCCGAAGCCGATGGTGCCGAAGGTCTGCACGCTGAAGAAGAAACAGGCCAGAAAGCGCTCCAGACCTGCGCCTGGCATCTCGCTCAGCGCCGACGAACCCAGAGCGCTGTAGACGGCGGCAAAGACCGCGTTGAGGCCCAGGTAGGCCACGCCCATCAGCACGAAGAAGCGGCCCCAGCCGACAGTGAGCAGCTCGCCGTAGAGGTTGACGCCCTGAAGACCGATGTGCTGGCGACGCACGTTAAAGCTGCCGTCGCGGTTGAGGAACCGCTCGGCGCTGCCGTCGGCCACCACGCCTCCCAGACCCAGGTCGGCGTTCAGGTCGGGCAGGCTGATCGGGGCGTTCGGCTGAGCTGCACTGGACTGGGCGGCTCCAGGTTGGACTGCAACAGAACGGCCCTGATCCGCCCCGCTTCCCGTGCGGCGTTCAGCCCCGGTCATGCTGGCCCCTGGTGTGCACTCGTCATGTGTGCGCTCGTCATGGCCTTCACACACCGAGTGTACAGGCCATGTCTGCGCGAACACCGTGAAACCGTACCGGATACCGACCAGTCCTGCCTGCCACCCTGAGAAATTGCCGTAAGTTGCCCTCATTCTTGTAATCGAGCGCAGCGAGTCAGCGACGTGCCAGAGCCGTTGGAAGTGGTCTGAACGGGGTGCTTGCCCGCGCTTGGTGGACGGACAGTGGTGGACGGACAGTGGCCCTAACGCCCGTTAGCTTTGGGCTGGTAAACTTCTGGCATGACCAAAACAATCAGCGCCAGCACCCAGATTGAAGGCTGGGCATCGGCGCTTGAACGACTGGAGGTGGACCGGAAGCAGGTGCAGGCGGGCGGAGGCGAGGCCGCCACCCGTCGGCAACACGCCAAGGGCCGCATGACCGCGCGTGAACGCGTCGCCGCCCTGATCGACCCCGGCACCCCCTTCGACGAGCTGATGGCCTTTGCCGGATACCAGATGTACCCTGAGGCGGGCGGCTGCCCTGCCGGCGGCGTGGTGACGGGCGTGGGCACCGTGGCCGGGCGGCCCTGGATGATCATCGCCAACGACGCCACCGTGAAGGCCGGGGCTTTTTTTCCCATCACCGCCAAGAAGGTGATCCGGGCGCAGACCATCGCCCAGGAAAACCGATTGCCCGTGATGTACCTCGTCGATTCGGCGGGCGTCTACCTGCCGATGCAGGACGAGATTTTCCCCGACCAGGACGACTTCGGGCGGGTGTTCTACCTGAACGCCCGCATGAGCGCCGCCGGCATTCCGCAGCTCTCGGCCATCATGGGCAACTGCGTGGCGGGCGGCGCGTACCTGCCCGTCATGTGCGACACGCTGATCATGACCGAAGGCTCGGGGCTGTACCTGGCGGGGCCGGCGCTGGTGCGCGCCGCCATCGGGCAGGTGGTGGACAGCGAGGAGCTGGGCGGGGCGCAGATGCACGCCGAGATCGCCGGAACGGTGGATTACCGTGAGAGCGATGACGCGGCAGCACTGCTGCGGCTGCGGAAGCTGGCCGGGCTGTACGCCGAGGGCGATCTGGCCGGGTTCGCCCGCCGCCGCCTGGCAGAAGTGCCGCCTGTCAGTTCTGCTGCCCTGGAAACTGTCGCCAGCCTGGACGGCGCGGCCCCCTACGACGTGCGCGAATTGATCGCGGGACTGGTGGACGCCGACCCCGAGGACGCATCTGCGGGCAGCTTTCAGGAGTTCAAGGCCGAGTACGGTCAGACCATCGTGTGCGGCTTCGCGCGGCTGGGCGGCTACCCGGTGGCGCTGGTCGCCAACCAGCGCACGGTGATCAAGAAGAAGCTCAAGGCGGGCGGGGTGCCGGGCCTCAACACCCGCATCGAGGTGGGCGGGGTCATCTACGGCGACAGCGCCGACAAGGCCGCCCGCTTCGTGCTGGATGCCAACCAGGCGGGCGTGCCGCTGATTTTCCTGAGCGACGTGACCGGCTTCATGGTGGGCCGCGACAGCGAACACGAGGGCATCATCCGGCGCGGAGCCAAGCTGGTGAACGCGATTTCCAACAGTGTGGTGCCGCGCCTGACGGTGATTACCGGCGGCAGCTTCGGGGCGGGCCACTACGCCATGAACGGCAAGGCCTTCGGGCCACGCTTCATCTTCGCCTGGCCCAGCGCCCGCTACGCGGTCATGAGCGGCGTTGCTGCGGCCAAAACCCTGATGGACATTCAGCTGGCGGCCCTGAAACGCGGCGGTCATGAACCCGACGACGACGAGCTGAAGCGCCTGTACGACGAGGTGAAGTCCAAATACGACCAGGAACTCGACCCCAGGTACGCGGCGGCGCGGCTGTGGGTAGACGAGATCATCGCGCCCGCCGAGACGCGGGAACGGCTGATCCGGGCGCTGGAAGCCTGTGCCCAGAATGCAAGGCAGGACGAGCTGAAGCTGGGTGTGTTTCAGGTGTAGTCCGCCGTCAACCGATCAGGGCAGGTCGTCAATGGGATGAACCTTTGACGCCCAGCCCGTTCACCACCTCCCCAGCCCTCCCCCCTCAAGGGTGAGGGAGCGAAGCGGCCTAAATTCACCTCACTCTGATCGGTTGCCTATGTACTGGAAAATCGGCGTCCTGAGCGGCATAGGTCAGAGTGCCGTGGTTCGGAAGGTGGACGGCTCGGCGCCCAGGGTCTGAACGCCCCGGCAGGACCATTCTTCCCGCACGCCCGGTCTACACTCCGGGTATGTACCCCTTCGTGCTGGGCCTGCACAACATCCTGCGCTGGCTGGTGCTGCTGTCTGCCGTTTACACCCTCGCGCTGCTGCTTCCGGGGCTGGGCGGCGGGCGCGTCTGGGGCCGCCGCGAGCGGGTGGCCGCCAGCAGCTTTACCGGCCTGATGTACCTGCAACTGATTGTCGGGCTGGCCCTATACATCGGCGTGTCACCGTACATGCAGGGCATTCTGGACAACTTCGGCGCGGCCCTGAAA
>JANXWI010000114.1 GCA_025351205.1 Deinococcus sp. | reverse complement strand
GGGTCGCACTCTATCCCGCCCCGCCGGAAGCCCAGTTGCGCCTCCAGCAGCTCGGTGCGGGTGTGTGGCGGCAGGGCCGCGAAGTCCTGTTCGTTCAGCAGCAGCGCCCAGCTGGCCTCCGGGGCCACGTCGTGCAGGTTCAGGGTGTCGCTCACGCCGAGCGGCAGATGGACGGGGTGCAGTTCGTCCCGCTTCCAGAGCGGCAGGTGGGCCAGCCGCGCCGCGAGGTCGCCGGACAGATAGAAGGGCTGCACTGCCGGGGCAAAGTGGTCCTCCCAGGCGCGGATCAGGAGGGCCGGGACGGGGATGTTCAGGACAGTTTTCACACCCGCACCTGCTCCATGCTCAGGCGTGCGCCCGCCAGCACGAAGCCCGCCCGCAGCACGTTGCGCTCGCTTGCACTGCCGGGCGTGGTCATCACGGCGACGCAGCTGGCCCCAGCCTCGTGGGCGGCGTGCAGCCGGGCCGCCAGCAGCGCCGTCTGTGCGCCCCGGCCCCGGAAAGCAGGCAGCGTGGCCGTGCTGAACAGCAGCGCAAGGCTGCCGAAGACCGACATGGCCCCGGCGGCGACAGGCTGACCACCCAGTTCGGCGGCAGAAAACTGAGTTCGGGGCCGCTGGGCGGCGCGTTCCATGATGGCCTCGCTGCCTGGCCCGAAGGCTTCGGCGCTCAGGCGAGCAAATTCGGTGGGCGGTAACGGGCGAACCGTCAGCTGTGGAGCGTCTGGCAGGGTGTCCAGCGTGCGGGTATACACGTGCAGGAGCCTCACCAGTCTGTAGCCGCGCCGCGCCAGGGTGTCCCAGTCGGCGAAATGTGAATACAGGACCAACCGTGAGGGCAGACCGTGCGAAGTATAAAAGGCTTCCACGCTGTCCAGCAGACCCTCCAGGCTGTCACCGAAGCCGCAGGCCACATTCACAGGCAATTCTGGCCCGGCAAACATGGCACGCAGCGGGCCAATCTGCCGCACCTCACCGCCGTACAGGCTCAGGTGTTCGGCCTCGGCGGCCTCGATCCGGCCCAGAAGACTCTGGACAGGTTCCGGCATGGATACACTTCCTGACATGGTTGCAGTCTAGAGCATTTGTCAAAAAGGCTTTCTCTTTTTGACTGACTGGAAGGAGTGAATTTAGTGGAGCATTGGGCATGATGGAGCTGACAAAAGGCAGTTGTTTTGGCAGTGGAATTATGACAAATGCTCTAGAGCCGCAGCCTGGAGTCACCATCTGGGCGGACAGTCTGACCGGATAGTCTGACCGAATAGTCTGGGCGGATTGCCTCGCCCCATTCCCGTCTCGCCGCACCCTACGCCAGCCTCACCCGGAAGCCGCGCAGCTCGTAGCCCTTGACCGTTTCGTTGTAGGTCACGGTGGGCGGCGTCACGACCTTCACGTCGAGCATCAGCAGGCGGCGCAGGAACACGTCGCTCTCACGGATCGCTAGGTAAGCTCCGGGGCAGCGGTGGTGGCCGTCGCCAAAGGCCAGCACGGGCGGCTGCACGCCCCTGGGCAGGTCGCGGGCCGGGCACACCTGCTGCGCCGTCTCGCCCAGCAGCGCCGGGTCGGTGTTGGCGTGAACCACGTCGAGCGACAGCACGCTGCCCGCCGGAACCGTCACGCCGCCCACGGTCAGCTCCTGCTGGCTGCGGCGGTACAGGCTCGATACCACCGGTTCCAGCCGCAGAATCTCCTGCAAGGTGGCGTGACGCTCGGCCTCCGGGGCGTGCAGGTACTCGTTTTTCAGGTCCGGGCGCTCCAGCAGGTGCCAGGCCGCCGCCGAGATGAACTCGCGGGTGGTGACCATGCCCGCCGTGCCGTAGGTCAGGCACTCGGTGAGGATCTCCAGGTCGGTGTACTTGCGGGTCAGCAGGTGGCTGATCAGGTCGTCACGGGGAGCCTTACGCCGCGCCGCGATGGCGGGCTTCACGTCGATCAGAAAGAAGCTCAGCACCTTGGACTGGTCCAGAATGGCCCGCAGCTTGCCGCCGCCCCGCACGGAGGCTGCCGATCTGCCGCCGGACACCTTGCCACCCAGAACCTTGCCACCCAGAACCGCCGGGGGGGTCACGTCGTTGCCGCCCTCCACGAAGTTCATCACCCGTTTTTCCAGGCCCGGCCACGCACTGCTCGTCAGGCCCACCACCTGCGCGGCCACCTCGACGGCCATGTGCAGGCTCAGGTCGTCCAGGTTGACCTCGCCCTCACGCGCCAGCCGGGCCATC
>JANXWI010000064.1 GCA_025351205.1 Deinococcus sp. | reverse complement strand
CGCAGGCGCAGCCCGCCGAGAGTTTCGAGGAACTGGTGCATCACGCCGACGCCCGGATGTACGACGCCAAACTGCGCGGCGTGCAGCTCGACCCGCTCTGAGATCAGGAGAGCGTGGCTTCCGGACGCTCCCTGACAGCGGGCCATTCGTCACGGGTCAGGCTGTACATCACCGTGTCGCGCATGGTGCCGTCCGGGCGAAGCATGTGCTGGCGCAAGACCCCCTCGCGCACCGCGCCCAGCGCCTCGATGGCCGTCTGAGAGCGGGTGTTCAGGACATCGGTCTTGATCTGCACGCGGACCATGCCCATCACCTCGAAGGCGTGGCCCAGCAGCAGGCGCTTGAAGGCGCGGTTGGCTCCGCTCCGCATGAACGCCGGGGCCAGCCAGGTGCTGCCGATCTCCAGCCCCAGGTGTGCGGGCCGCATCTCCAGGTAGCGGGTGCTGCCCGCCAGCTCGCCCCCGACCAGCTTGACGAACACCATCTGGTCGGGGGCGTCCAGCCCGCCCTGATAGAACGCGGGCGTGCCGGGATGCACCGCCATCTGGGCGTACTCGGCGGCCTGTGCCCGCGCCAGCGCCATGAGCGGCGAGAAGTCGGCCTCCTCCAGCGGGCGCAGGGTGTACGGGCCGCCTTGCAGGGTCAGGTCGTGCAGGGTCAGGTCGTGGTGCATGGCCTGAATTATTCCCCGCCCACCGAGAGTTCGGCGATCAGGACGCTCGGCGCGCCCGACGCGTACTGGGTGAAGGTCAGGTCGTCTGCCACGGCCTGCACGCCCGCCAGCAGCTCTATGAAGTTTCCGGCCACCGTGAACACCTGCAAGGGGTAGGCCACCTCGCCGCCCTGGACCCAGAAGCCCTCGGCCTGAAGGCTGTAATCGCCGGTGATCTGGTTGGCGCCCGCGTGAGCGCCCTGTACGTCGGTCAGCAGCAGGCCGGTGCCCATCTGGGCGAGCAGCCCGGCGCGGCTCAGCTCCCCGATTTGCATGTAGATGTTGCTCACACCGACACCGACCACGCTGCGGTACGAGTCGCGGCTGGCGTGCCCGGTGCTGTGCCCTGCTGCGCCACCCTCTGCTGCGGCCTGCGCCGCCGTCTCACTGTTGTGCAGATACGAGCGCAAGACCCCGCCTTCCAGCAGCGCCAGGGGCGCGCTCGGATGCCCCTCGGCGTCGAAGGGCCGCGAGTTCATGCCCTGCGGCAGCGTCGCGTCGTCGATGATGGTGACGAGCCTGCTGCCCAGCGCCTGACCCAGGCGGCCTGCCAGCGGGCTTTTGCCCTCCTGCACCTGCTTGGCGCTGAAGATTCCGGAGAAGACGGCCAGAAACGCCGCCATGCACTCGGCGTCGATCACCACCGGAAAGCGCCCACTGGGAGCGGGCTTGGCGCCCAGCAGCGCCAGCGACTTGCGGGTGGCGTCCAGCGCGGTCCGCGTGGGGTCGAGCTGAGCGAATTCACGGCTGAACTGCATGCCGAACTTCATCTTGCTCTGGCCGTCCTCGCTCACCAGCGGGGCCAGATAGGTGTAGGCGTGCAGCGCCTGATACTCGCGCGTCAGCCCCTGGGTGTTGTCCACGCTGACGAGCGATTCGCCGTCACCATAGGCGTTGTAGGGCACGCTTTTCACGCGCGGGTCAGCCTGTGTGGCCGCCCGTTCGAGCGTGATCGCCATGTCTACTTTCTGCTGCACGCTCACGCCGCTCAGACCCTCGCCGTGCAGGTCGATCTCGGGCGGCGCTCCCCAGGCGTGCAGGCCGGCATTCGGCACCGGGGCGCTCAGGGCCGCGTTCTCGGCAGCGGTTTCCAGCGCCCGGTCCAGGGCGGCGGGCGAGAGGTTCTCGGTGTAGGCGTAGCCCCAGGCCCCCCCACCCGAACCACCGGGCTGACCTGAATGACCGGGCACCAGCGCGCGCAGACCCAGCCCCTGGCGACTCGACAGCTTGAACTCGTCGACAGCGCCAGCAAACGCCTGGATGGTGGTGGCCACGCCACGTTCGCCGTAGACCTCCAGGCCCAGACCGAGTTCGCGGGCACGCTGCATCAGGTAGCGCCGCGCCTCCTCGAAACTCAGCGGCGCCTCTGCCCCCGGCATCAGCGGCCCCCCACGGTGATCTCGGAAATCAGGATGTGCGGCTGGCCCACGTCGGTGGGAAGGTCGCCCGACACGCTGCCGCACATGCCCTGCCCGCGTGCCAGGTCGCCCGCCACGCCGCTGATGTTCATCAGGTCCTGGGCACCGTTGCCGACCAGCGCCGCGCCGCGCACGGCCTCGCAGATCTGCCCGTCTCTGATCATGTAGCCCTCGTTGACCGTGAAGTTGTAGTCGCCGGTGCCGGGCACCACGCTGCCGCCGCCCATCGTCCGCGCGTACAGGCCCAATCCGACCTGCGCGATCAGGTCCTGCGGCGTGTCGGGGCCGTCCAGAATGAAGGTGTTGCGCATGCGGCTGGCCGGGGCGTAGGTGTAGTCCTGGCGGCGTCCGCTTCCGGTGCGGCGGTGTCCAGTCTGCATCTCACCCACCTTGTCGGCCATGAACGAGGTCAGGACGCCCCTGTCGATCAGCAGGGTGCGCTCGCTCGGCATTCCCTCGTCGTCGATGTTGATGCTGCCCCAGGCCCCCGGAATGGTGCCGTCGTCGACTGCCGAAACACATTCGCCCGCGATCTGCTGGCCCAGTTTGCCCGCGAACACGCTGGCATTCTTGGCAACGGCGGTGGTCTCCAGAATGTGCCCGCAGGCCTCGTGAAAGATCACGCCACCGAAGCCGTTTCCGATCACCACCGGCATTTTCCCGGCGGGGGCGTACCCGGCGTGCAGCATGGCGTTGGCAATGCGGGCCGCCTCGGCTCCGGCCTGCTCGGGCTGTTCGCCGTCGAAAAATTCCAGGCCCAGCGAGGCCCCGGGAGCCGCGTAGCCCTCGGCCCGCGCCGCGCCGTCTTCCGCGATGGCCCGCACCGCCAGGCGGGAGCGCACCCGCTCGTCTTCGGCCCAGGTTCCGTCGCTGTTCGCCACCAGCATGCGCTGCGTCACGTCGGCGTAGGTCACGTCGGTGGTTTTCACGTGGCCCGTCTGCGCCGCCACGTGTGCGCGCCTCGCGACCTCGAGCTTCCGCCGCTTGCCGACGTGCAGCGGGTGGTCACGAATGCTCCACAGCGGGGCCGCGTCACGACGCCGAAAATCGAGGCCGCCCGCTCCGCTGGAGGTGGTCATTCCGGCCCGGCCCTGCGACTGCGCCAGAGCGCGCGCCACCTCCATCAGCCCCTGGCGCGAGGTGTCGTTGGTGTAGCCGTAGACCACCCGGGTGCCGTACAGCAGTCGCAGGCCCGCGCCGTAACCGTTGCCGCCGCCCACGTCTTTCACCTCGCCCTGAAGGAGCTTCAGGGTGGTCGTCACGGTGTCTTCTACGAACAGTTCTGCCCACTCTGCGCCGCCCGCACGGGCCGCCCTGAGCACCTCAGCCACCAGATCCTGATCCAGCATCTGACTCCTTTCGCGCGCCCGCCACAAATGACAGCGGGCGCCTCTCCACCACGAATGTCCCGGTCCACCACGAATGTCCCAGCCTACCTTGTGAGAAGGCGGACAGGACGACAACTTCGTGTGAAGGTTCAATCCGGCAGGTGCGGACGCAGGTTGACGCCCCCGATGCGGACCGTATGGCTGGACTGCGACAGGCGCAGCGTCGTGTACGAAGTGTCGTCAAACTCGAACCAGGCGTGCCGAGAGTGGGTCAGTTCGCGCAGCAGACTGTTCAGGAAGCCGCCGTGCGAGACCACCAGCAGGCGCTCTGCCTTCAACGTCCACAGCCATTCCAGCGCCGTGAGCGCCCGCGCCCGGACGGCGGCCTGACTCTCGCCGCCATCGGGCGTAAACGCATCCAGATCGTGCCGGAAGGCAGGTACGGGATAGCGCCGCAGCGCCTCTTCGCGCCCCAGCCCGGCCAGCGGGCCGTTGTCCCACTCGCGCAGCAGAGGGCTGGGCGTGAGTGGCAGACCCAGCACACCCGTCACGATCTGCGCCGTTTCGTGTGCCCGCAGCAGGGTCGAGCAGACTGCCAGATCAAAACCGGTGCCCCGCGCCTGCCAGTACGCGGCCAGCGCGGCGGCCTGAGCCTGACCCACTGTGGTGAGCGGGCTGTCGTAGCGGCCCTCGTGCACGTCCTCGTCGTCGGCGC
>JANXWI010000044.1 GCA_025351205.1 Deinococcus sp. | reverse complement strand
CCGATCTGACGGCCGTCTACGTCTCCAGCACCAGGAGCCAGGACTTTACGCTGGAGGGGGTCGTCGAGGGTTCCGAAACACAACTCACAGTCAACGTGCCCCAGCAGGTACGGCTGGCCATCGCCCGGCGCTTCGAGGTGCAAGAAGTCACTGTCATCCGAGATGACCATCCAGTCGCGGAACGCTTCCGGTCGCAGATCGCATGGGACACAGGAGGACAGTGAAGAAGAGAGTGCTCGTCCCCACCGGCACGAGGGAGCTGACACGGGCTCGATGGTCGATGTGCAGCTGACTTCTTTACGTTTGAAGCCTTGACGCGTACAGTGCACGTCACGTCCGGCTGGTTCACCGCCCCGTCGGCGAATTAACCGCTACAGATAGAGACACAGGAGGGGGAAGGGGCGGGCTGGCGCTGGGTTGATGATGGAAGGTATGCCGCGTTGGTGAGTCAACAGTCAACAGGCGGATGCTGGGCAGCAGTCTACGATGCGGCTGTCCAGTGTGAACGCAAGGTCGGTGGCGTGGGAGGTAAGGGCTTGTGCCGGCCGGTTCTCCTGGAAGGTTCAGTCAAGGCGCTCCGATGTGTCAGGTCAGGGTCCGAGACCTGTTCAACACAGTGTCAGGAAACGCGGAAGTCAATCCTATTCTGACGCTTTTGGCATCATGATCTGACGTCAGGTTGGGGCATACCCCAGCTGGACAGGGACACCGCTGGAGCAGTGCATCTCAATCCCTGCATACTGAAAGGATGACCAGCACGCCCTCCCCCCTCCGCCTGTACCCGACTGAGGCCGCCGCGAAGAAAGCGGGCCTCGCGCTCGCCGACCTCCGCAGCGAACGCCTCTCCACGGTGCTGTACGCCCTGCTTCCCGAGGGCGAGAAGAAACCCACCTACCTGCTGAGCAGCTCCATGCGGCTGACGGTGGCCGAGAAGCGCTGGGTGGAAGAGCATCAGGCCACTGTCACCAAGCTGGGCAGTTTTCATCCGGGGCGGAACTTCGCGCCGCTCCAGACGAACATGGTCCGCAAGCAGAAAACGTCTGACCACTCCTGAGCTTCAAGTCATCCCTGCCCATTGCCTGCAGCAATCAAGGTCATGGCGGCACGGACAGCGTCAGACCTGACCAGGCGACGCCGACGGTGTCATCGGCTGGGCAGGCGCCGGGTGCGGGTACGTCCAGCGGTTCAGCAGCAGCGCATTGACGGTCACGATCACGGTGCTGGCGCTCATCAGCAGGGCCGCCCACTCCGGCCGCAGCAGCAGGTGGTACGCCGGGTACAGTGCTCCCGCCGCGATGGGGATCGCCAGCACATTGTAGATGGCGGCCCAGAACAGGTTCTGCTTGACCTTACGCTGCACCTTGCGGGCCAGCGCGATCCCCACCGCCATGCCTGCCGGGTCGCTCCGCACCAGGACCACATCCGCCGTCTCCACGGCCACGTCTGTTCCGGCCCCGATGGCCACCCCCACGTCGGCCTGTGCCAGGGCCGGGGCGTCGTTCACGCCGTCACCGACCATCGCCACCTTGCGGCCCTGACTCTGCAAGGCCTGCACCTGCGCCGCCTTCTCGCCGGGCAGCACGTCCGCGATCACGGTATCCACACCGAGGATTCGGGCCACCGCTTCCGCCGTCCGGCGGTTGTCGCCGGTCAGCATCACCGTTCGCACGCCCAGGCGGCGCAACTCGTCCACCGCCTGCCTCGCCGACCCCCGCACCCGGTCCGACACCGCCACCACGCCCAGTGCCCGGCCGTCTGCCGCCACGTACATGGCGGTCTTGCCGTCCGAGGCCAGACGCGCTGCCTGCGAACTCAGGGGGCCCAGCTCAATCTTCTCCTGGTCCATCAGCTTGCTGTTGCCGATCAGTACGGTTTTGCCCGCCACCTTCGCCTGCACGCCCAGACCGGGAAGCGACTGGAAGTCCTCCGCGCTGCTCAGGGCCACGCTGCGCTCCGCCGCTCTCTTGACAATGGCCTCTGCCAGCGGGTGCTGCGAGGGCTGATCGGCAGAGGCGGCGAAGTGGAGCAGGTCCGTCTCGCTTACGCCGTCCGCGGGCAGAAGGTCGGTCAGGGCCGGTGTTCCTTCGGTCAGCGTACCGGTCTTGTCGAAGATCACGGTATCGATCCCGGCCGCGGCTTCCAGGGCGACGGCGTTCTTGAACAGCACACCTTCCTGCGCGCCCTTGCCCACG
>JANXWI010000035.1 GCA_025351205.1 Deinococcus sp. | reverse complement strand
CATTGATTTCCAGCTGCGGCACGCTGTAGTTGCGGGCTTCGTTGGACAGCATCAGGGTGCGGTGCTTCTGGTAGGCGTCGGTCTTCTGGGCGTTCAGATCGACCTTGATCATGCCCGAGAACACGCCCACGCTTCTATCGTCGCCCACGCCCTTGTACAGCAGGTCGCTGTGCGCGTTGGCGGCGGCGTGGTGTTGCAACGTGTAATGGTCAAAGTGCTGGTCCTGGTTGGCGAAATACAGCGCCAGCATCTCCGAGTCGCTGCCCTGGCCCAGCAGGTAGCTCTGCATCTCAGTGCGCGAGAGCGTGCCGCCCATCGTGACCACCAGGCTGTTGAGGGTGGCGTCGCGGCCCACGTTGCCGCGCTGGCGCTGGATGTGCGTCACGCCCTTGCCCCAGTTCTGAACGCTCACGTAGCGCAGGCGTGCGCCGTCTTGCACGATCAGCTCGACGGCCCCGAAGGCGTAGGTGCCGGGCAGTTCCTCACTGTCCTGCTCGTCGATGAAGGTCACGCTTGCATTGGCCTCGGCCACCACCAGGGTGCGGGTGGCCGTGTAGCTCCCGGCGTCGGACATGACCCGGAAGGCTCCCAGGGGAAGCTCGACTTCCACGCCACGCGGCACGTACACGAAGGCCCCGTTGGTCCAGAGGGCCGCCGCCAGCGCACTGAACTTGCCCTCGCTGGGGTCGGGCGACTTGCTCGGCGTGGTGCCGGGGGCGGCGATGGTGGTGTCGTCGGGCACTTCCGCCGGGACCACGGAATAGAGGTACTTCTGCACCAGGTCGGCGTGCTGCTCGACTGCCGTTTTCAGGTCGGTGAAGATCACGCCTTTGGCGATCAGCTCGGCGGGCAACGGCGTGGCGTACACCACGTCCGGGCCGTCCAGCACGATGTACGCGCCCACGTCGGTGCCGTTCAGGCGCTTCTGCACGCTGGCCGGAAGCTGCGTCACGTCCGTCACCACGTCGCGCTTGGCGTGCGGATGCAGCCTGCCGAAGTCGATGTCGCTGACGTGGGTGTACTTCCAGGCTTCGACGGCCTCGGTGGGCAATTCCAGGCCGTTGAACAGGGCCAGTGATTCGCGGCGCTTGGCGATCAGCCACTCCGGGCTGTTGGATTGCGTGATGAGGTCTTCGGTGAAGGGTTGGGTCATGGGGTCTCCTTTTGCCAGTCTGTGAGGCGCAGACCGGGAATGCGCTGGAAGTGCTTGGTGTTACGGGTCACGAATGTGGCTCCATGCCGAATGGCCGTGGCGGCAATCAGCAGGTCGGCGTCGTCGATGAGGATGCCTGCTGAGCGGAGATCGGCGTAAAGGCGTGCGGCAATTTCTGCGGCCTCGGCATCGAATCCGATAATCGTATGTCCCGACAGCAAGACATCAAGGTTGCCGAGACGTTTTGCGTACTGCGGCGCAAACAAGCTGCGACGCGCCTCGTACATGACGACGGCTGGAACGACCATCAGATCAGTGAGAAGAGCGGCTCGGTAGTGCGAGACGGCCTGTGCTTCCAACTTTTGGAGCGCAATCAGGACGTTGGTATCCAACGCCAGCATTCAGACCTGCGCCTCATCCTGTGCGGAATCCAGAGGCTCCGTCTCTAGCGGCATAGTTCGCCAGGGCCGCCGCTCTGTCCCTTCATCCCAGGCGGCCTGCTCTTCGGGTGTCCAGTCGGCGGCGAACGCATGGAGGGCCGCCATCTGCCGTTCTGCAAAAGCCTGCCGCTCCAGAAACGTCTCCAGCGCCTTGACACCTTCAGGAGAGAGGCGGTCAACCTGTTCATGCAATTTTTTGGATGCTGTCACGCCTGCCCTCCTGACTTATAAAATGATTGGATGCCTAGTTTACTCGAAGAACGATTCGACTTCCAGCACGAAGCCGCCCGGCGTGTCGAAGTAAAAGGTCAGGCGGCCATTGTTTTCGTGCGGCTCGGGGATGGTGAAGCCCGCGCCCGTAAGTTGCCTGTGCATGTCGCGCACCTGCTGGGGCGTGTCCTGCATGAAGCCGATGTGGAAGACCTTGGGGTAGGTCACGTCTTTGGCCTTGAACACCGAGATGAGTGAACCCGCCTCGTCGCGCATAAAGGCCATGCGGTCATTCATCGGCATGCCCTCGCCCGCCGGAATAAAGCCGAAATGGTCTTGAAAGAGGGCGACTGTTACAGGTACGTCGGTCACGCCTAAGTTGATGTGGTTGAGTTTCATTGAGACTCCTAAAAAATGCAGATAACCAACGTAGTGTTAATTCAGTTTCGCTACATACCAACATTTGAGCGTAGATACAAACTAATCCCAGATATCTGGCCTTGGAATATCGGCAGCCCGCATAGCCTGTAACAGCTGTCCAGTATGAACAGCTTCGTGGTAGGCCGCACGCAAGATGAAATCCCTAAGTTGCCGCTGATATCCAATGTCAGAACAATCTACAACAGAATCAAGGTCATCTTGTTGAAGAGACTGAGCAAAATATATCAATTGCTGAAACTTAAGATCAGCATACGCCATTTCTTGTTGTACAGAGTGAATCGGCTCCTGACTGTCTTGCGCAGGTACGGAACGTCCGGCTTTGACAATGGCCGTGTATGTTCCGGCTGATTCCCAGGTATGCCGGATCATCTCACCCAGGGTCATGGCTTCTGGATCAGGTCGCCAGCCCAATCGCTCATCTGGAATTGCTTGCCAGACAATTAAAGAACGTCGCCTGACTTCCATCAAATTCAGAGTGAGCAACTGGGCCGCATCCGTCATCAGCCGACGCTGCCTTCCATCTCCAGCTCGATCAACCTATTCAGCTCCACGGCGTACTCCAGCGGGAGTTCCTTGGCAATCGGCTCGATGAAACCGCGCACGATCAGCCCGGCGGCCTGGTCCTTGCTCAGCCCACGGCTCTGGAGGTACAGAATCTGCTCGTCGTTAATCTTGGATACGGTGGCCTCGTGACCCACGCGGGCGGTCTTCTCCTCGATCTCGATGTAGGGGTAGGTGTCGGTGCGCGCCTCGTCGTCGAGCAGCAGCGCGTCGCACTCCACGTTGGTCTTGGCTCCCGTCGCCCCCTCGTAAATCTTGACCAGGCCACGGTAGGAGCTGCGGCCCGAATCCTTGGAAATGCTCTTGCTCACGATGCTGCCCGAGGTGTGCGGCGCGAAGTGGACGATCTTGGCTCCGGCGTCCTGATGCTGCCCGCGTCCGGCCATGGCGATGCTCAGCACCTCGCCGCGCGCGCCCTCTTCCAGCAGGTAGCAGGCGGGGTACTTCATGGTCACCTTGCTGCCGAGGTTGCCGTCGACCCACTCCATCACGCCGTTCTTGTACACGGCGGCGCGCTGGGTGACGAGGTTGTACACGTTGTGGCTCCAGTTCTGGATGGTGGAGTACCGGAAGCGGGCACCCTCCTTCACCACGATCTCGATCACGCCACTGTGGAAGCTATCGGAGTTGTACGCCGGGGCGGTGCAGCCCTCGATGTAGTGGGCCTGGGCACCCTCGTCGATGATGATCAGGGTGCGCTCGAACTGCCCCGAACTCTCGGCGTTGATGCGGAAGTAGGTCTGAAGTGGAATGCTGACGTGAACGCCCTTGGGAACGTACACGAAAGACCCGCCCGACCACACCGCGCTGTTCACGGCGGCGAACTTGTTGTCCTCCGGCGGGATGATGGTGGCGAAGTGCTCGCGGAACAGCTCAGGGTACTGGCGCAGGCCGTCCTCGATGCTCAGGAACACCACGCCCAGCTTCTCCCACTCATCTTTCAGGTTGTGGTACACCATCTCGGACTCGTACTGCGCGCCCACACCGGCCAGCGCGGCACGCTCCGCCTCGGGAATGCCCAGGCGCTCGAAGGTCTTCTTCACGTCGTCGGGCACATCGTCCCAGCTGCGGGCGTTGACGCCTTCGGGCTTGATGTAATAGTAAATCTCGTCGAGGTTCAGCCCCGACAGGTCTGCGCCCCACTCGGGAATCGGCTTGCTGTAGAAGATGTCGAGTGCTTTCAGGCGGAAGTCGAGCATCCACTGCGGCTCGTCCTTGGCCTTGCTGATCATCTCGACCACTTCGCGGCTCAGACCACGCGGGGCCTTGATGGCGTAGCGCTCGGGGTTGCTCCAGCCGTACTCGTAGTCGGTGTTGATGCTTGAAGCTTCGGGATTAACGGTCATTTGAGACTCCTTACTGATCGTAGTGGAAACGGCAGCCGACAATCATCAGCAGTTCATCGTTCTTCTACGCGGCAAACCAGACGGTGTTGGTCAGTGATACGGCGCGACCAGTGACCAGTAAATTCATATTTCAGCGGCTCCGGCTTGCCTGTTCCCTCAAAGGGTGTGCGCCGACACTCCTCAATCAAGCGGTTGAGCTTCTTGACCAATTTGGGTTCATACTCCTGAAACCAGAGGTATTCGTCCCATGCATCGGCGGCAAACTCAACATTCAAGGCTCGACCAATTCTCGTCGAACAGTCTGACCTCTGCGTGATTGCTCGATGGATTTGAGCAGGTGCTCACGGTTGGCCCGACTGGAAAGAAGGTATTGTGTCTCCTTCCACGACGCATATTGATCCATAGGAATCATGACGAATGCTTTTCCTGAATCCAGTGTAACAATCGTCTCATCGCTATTTTCAATCGTTTCTTCTGCAATACGTTCCAGGTTCTCTTTGGCGTACTTCAGTGAGTAAGCGGTCATGGTGCCTCCTTCCTTGCCAGGCTTACGCCGTCGCCAGTTCCTTCACCCAGTCGTAGCCTTCCACGTCCAGCTTCTTGGCCAGTTCGGGGCCGCCCGACTGCACCACGCGGCCATCCACGATGATGTGCACCTTGTCCGGGATGATGTAGTCCAGCAGGCGCTGGTAGTGCGTGATGATCAGCCCGCCCAGGCCGGGGCCGCGCATGCTGTTCACGCCGCGCGCCACGATTTTCAGCGCGTCAACGTCCAGGCCCGAGTCGGTCTCGTCCATGATGATGTAGCTGGGGTCCAGCATCAGCATCTGCAAGATCTCGTTGCGCTTTTTCTCGCCGCCGCTAAAGCCCGCGTTCAGGTAGCGCTCGACGATGCTCTCGTCCCATTCCAGCGTCTTGAGGGCCGCCAGCAGCTTGCCGTAGAACTCGGTGAAGCTCACTTCCTCGCCCTCACCTTTGCGGGCCTGCATGGCGAGGCGCAGAAAGTTGGCGATGGTCACGCCGGGAATCTCGACGGGGTACTGGAAGGCCAGGAACACGCCCAGGCGGGCGCGCTCGTCGGGTTCCATCTCCAGAATATTCTGGCCGTCCACCAGCACCTCGCCCGCCGTCACGGTGTACTCCGGGTCGCCCACGATCACCTTGGCGAGCGTGGATTTGCCGTTGCCGTTCGGCCCCATGATGGCGTGCAGCTCGCCGCGCGGAACCACGAGGTCGATGCCGCGCAGGATGGGCAGCTCACCCACGCTGGCGTGCAGGTTGCGGATTTCTATCTGGTGAGGGTGGTGCTGGTCTGGCCGGTTACTCTGGTCGGTCATGAATGCTCCCTTATTGCGAGTGATTCTTATCAGGAACATTCTACCCGCATCGCCCCTCTAATGTCGAGTGATCTGGTATAGATTCTGCCTTCCCAAAAGTACGCTGACGTTCATGTTCGGTTCAGCCGCGTGGAAGCGTCTGTGCGGCATGGTAAAACCCCCGGATCACGCGCTGATCCGGGGGGGCGTGCGCTCAATGTTACGACGCAGGCTTCAGCGCAGTGCGGCTGGTTTGATGCCGTTGCGGGCGATGATCTCGCGCAGCAGTTTGAGCGCGTCCAGGTTGGCCTGGCTGCTGCCGAAGGCGCTGACTTTCAGGCCCTGGGCCGCGACGCCCTGGCCGTTCAGGCTCTGTCCACCCAGGCTCTGGCCGGTCAAACTCTGGCCGGTCAAACTCTGGGCAGACGCGCCGTCTCCGGTCTGGTAGTCCGCGCCCAGCTTGTATACCTGTGTCTCGGTGGGCAGCGGTTTGGCCGGGCAGACGGTGAAGGGTGCGCCCGGCAGCTTGCCGTCCAGGAAGTACTGCGCCACGCCCAGGTCCACGCATTCGGTGTCGTAGGGAAAGGCGGTGTGCGCGGCCTCGTTGTCGACAAAGATCATTTTCGCCCCCGGCAGCGTCCTCCAGGCGGGCAGCGCTCCCTCTCTGGGGGTGGCCGGATCGTACTCGTTTTGCAGCAGCAGCAGGGGCGGCAGATTGCCCGGCACGGCGGGCTTGCGGGCCGTGGGCCTGTTCCAGTAGATCGCAGAGTTCTCGGTCAGGCCGCCGCCGATCAGGGGATAGTCTTTGGCGGCCTGGTCGCCCGCCTTGATCCAGAAGGCTTCGTCCTGGGTCCAGGGGGCGTCGTTGTTCACGACGGTGTTGAAGACTGCATTTTCGAAGCCCAGCTCTACCGGGGTGGTCAGCTTGTTCACGATGCCGGTATAGGTGCCGAGCATCAGCAGCGCCTCGCTCAGCGCCACCTTCTGCACCTCGCTGTCCGGCGAATAGACATAGGCCGAGAGCAGCGGGGCCAGCTCGCCCTCCGTCTTCAGGCCGGGATTGGCCGCAATCACCGCGCTGAAGCCGCGCGCCGCCACCAGCTTGTAGGGAATGCTGACCGTGCCGCTGCCGGAATACAGCGCACCGACCAGACTGGCCGGGTAATTTTGCAGCGTCAGCTTGAGGGCCGAGGGGAAGGCGTCGTACACGCTGTAGACCTCTTCTCTGGTGCTGCCCAGCCCGAACAGGGCGTTCTGGCGGGCGGCGTAGCCCAGCGCCGACTCGCGGAAGGCACGGTCGAAGCCCAGCGGCTGGAAATTGAACGACTCCTGCCAGGTTTTGTCGAGGGCCACGTTGCCGTCGAGCAGAAAGCGTCCGGTCTTTTCGGGAAACAGCTTGGCGTACCACGCCCCCAGCCAGGTGCCGTAGGAGTAGCCGATGTAGTTCAGCTTGCCGTCTCCCAGCAGCTGCCGCGCCAGGTTCAGGTCGCGGGCGGTCTGGTCGGTGTTGATGTACGGCGTCAGCGGGTTCTTCAGGCAGGCCTGCGCCACCAATCTGGCGTTTCTGAGCAGCGCCCCGACGTTGGCCGGGCTGCGGTCCTCGCTGGGATACTGCTCCGCCGAGGTCTGCTCGTTGCTGCCGCAGGTCAGTCGGCTGCTCTGGCCGGTGCCGCGCGGCGAGAAGCCGATCAGGTCGTAGTTTTCGCTCAGCTGCTTCAGGGCCGCGCCCGACTTGGTCGTGGTGTCGGCCTGGCCCCACAGAAAGGCGAAGATGGCCCCGAACAGCAGCCCGTCGCCGCCGGGGCCGCCGGGGTTGAAGAAGATCGACCCCTGGTGCCTGCTCTGGTCGGCAGCCTTGACCCGCAGCAGCGCGAAACTGATCTTGCCCTGGCGCGGATTGTTCCAGTCGAGCGGCACCAGCACGTCGGCACACTGCACCCGGTCTCCGATGGCCGCGCTGACGGCCCGGAAGGGAATCAGGGTCGGGTCGCAGGCGGTCCAGTTCAGCTTCTGGCGGCTGTAGGTCTGCGCCTCGGCCTCGTCCTGCGCGGATAGGGTCGGCTGATCCTGGGCCGCCGCAGGAGAAGGACTCTGACCGCAGGCGGCGAGCAGCAGCGTCAGGCTCAGCAGCAGGCCGGGGGCCACGGCGGGCGGAACGCGGGGGCTGGATACCTGTGGTCTGGACAGCTCGGGTCTGGACAGCTCGGGTCTGGGCGTCTCGGGTCTGGACATCTTCATCCTCCTGGCACAATGAACGTGCGAACAAGGGCGGCTGGCCGACGTGCGGGTTGCTGGCTCGGCAGGAGAGCAGACCTTTCCTGACCGGGTGAAGTGCAACGCTGGACGCTGGAGATGGAACATTGCCATGAGTCTGGAAAATCAAACCGGAAACGCCGTGTCGGCGCAGCAGCAACGGCGCATTCCTCACTGAAGGGGAACGCAGGTCGCAAACTGGACTAGACAACTCAAAGGTGTGCAAGTCACAGTACCCGCCGTATACGAGAGCCGGATGAGCGGCCCGCTTTTCTGATCGGCGCGGCGGCGTGGCAGGCGGATGTCCGCGCTCTCATCAAGCGGTTTGCAGACGCAGCGGGCGTTTCTGCCCGGCGGGTGACCCGGAGGGGCGGGCGTCCCAGCAGGCGCCGGTTTTGTGATCAGCCGCCTTGCACCTGATGAGAGTCGCGCTTCACGCTTGCCATGTACCGATCTGATAGTTGTGGGCTGTGAACCTCAATCTTCTCCAACTGCTGGCCTCGGCTGGCCCGCTGCTGTGGGTGCTGTTTTTGCTGTCGCTGTATGTGGTGTATCTGGCCGCCCTGAGATTTCAGGTGCTCGGGCGATTGCAAGGCAGCCCGGACGCGACCATCGAACGGGCGCGGGTCACCACTGCCGCCAGTGGTCCGGCGGCGGCGCTGGCCGAGATGGACTGGACCGGCCTGCCTACCCCCGCCGTGACGGTGCTGCGCGCCGGGCTGGGCCGGGCAGAGCGGGGAACGGGGGCCGCCGTGGGAGCCATGAACGCCGCCGTGCTGGCCGAAGACGCCCGCCTGTACGCCGGAATTCAGACGCTGGGCACCGCCGCGCAGATCGGGCCGCTGCTGGGGCTGCTGGGCACGGTGATCGGCATGGTCAGGTCGTTTCTGGTGTTCAGCCAGACGAGTTCGCCCACCACGGCGCAGCTCGCCACCGGCATCAGCGAGGCGCTGATCAATACCGGTGCTGGATTGATCGTGGCCATCGTGGCCTACGTGGCGCGCGGGGCGCTGCGGGCGCGTGCAGACCGGATCGCGGTGGGCATGGAGCGGGTGCGTGAGGAGCTGCCCGGCTGGCTGAGCCGCCCCGCCGAAACGCCGCTGGACTTCGAGTTCGGTGCCGGCGTGGCCCGCAGGTGAGACGCCGGTCCCGTGAAGACACCGCCGTGACCTTCGACTTCGCCCCGATGGTGGACGTGGTGCTGCTGCTGCTGATCTTCTTTCTGCTGACCAGCAACCTGGCGGCCAGGCAGAATTCCCTGCCGCTCGACCTGCCGCGCGCCAGCAGCACGGTGCAGGAGACGCCCGACCTGCCGCTGGTGAGCGTGACCCAGGGCGGCAAGGTGTTCCTGAACGGCAAGGCCACCACGCTCACGAAGCTGGGCGCTCAGCTCAGGCCCCTGATCGCCAGCTCGGGCGGGCTGGTGGGGCTGCGGGCCGATGAACGCGGCAGCTACGGCGCGGTGGTGCAGGTGATGGACATCATCAAGAAAGCGGGAGGGGAGCGGCTTGCGCTCGGTACTCGCGGCAGATAGCGGGCAGGCGGGCGGGGGAGAGCGGCCCCTTGACGAGCGGCCCCGTGACCGCCGCCGGGCGCTCGGGGCGGCCCTGGCACTGCACGGGGCGCTGCTGCTGGGCCTGTTTGCCCTGCGGCTGAGCAGCCCCCCAGCTGTCTTGCCTTCAGCCGCCCAGGCCAACCGTGCCCCGCTGGAAGTGGTGACGCTGGCCCCTGAACAGCCCGCTGACCAGCTGAGGGTCACGCGGACTCCGACGACCCAGGCAGCCCGGCCCCCGATAATCCAGCCCCGGGCAACTCGGACACAGGCAACTCAGACACAGGCAACTCAGACCCAGGCGCAACGGCTTCAGGTTCCGGCAGTCTCGAAGCCTGTCGTTCGTCAGCCTGCCCGTCCGGTGCAGCCCCCCAGAACAGCGGCAGCTCAGCCCGGCAGGCAGCAGACACCCTCGGCAGCCCCACCAGCAGCGTCACAGGGTGCGGGAAGCGCCGCCGCGCCGGTACGCTCAGCCGCCCAGGCCGCCGCGCCGCAGCCAGCAGCGCGGCCAGCCGTTCAGCCCGGGAGAGAGCAGACACAGGCCACCCAGACCCCGGTAGCCCAGCCTCAACCTACACAGGCTCGGCCCGAAACGGCCCGTACCGTCCAGACGCCGGATGTTCGGCCACGGGTCAGCCCCCCGGACGCCCAGGCCAGAGATGCCCAGTCACAAGATGCCCAGGCCAGAACTGCCCCGCAGGCCGACGCCCAGCCCGCCGGATCGGTGGACGCCCTGCCCCGGCGCGAGGACGTTTTTCCAGCCGCGCCGCCCACGGAGACGGCGGCCTCAGCGCGGCCTGTGCCCCAGTCCGACACAGTCCAGCCTGATACCGTCCAGCCTGATACAGTCCAGCCCGGTGGCGGTCAGCCTGCACCTCCTGTTCCCGAGGCCCCGGTCACGGCCCGCTCTGCACCGGCCTCGCAGGGCCAGCCCGCCCAGGCCGCGCCGGAACTGGCCAGGGGGGCAGGGCGCACTTCCCCGGCGCAGGTCCCGGCAGAAGCGCCCTCGCCGCGTGGCCAGCTTCCTGCGGCGCAGCAGGCCGAGGCAGCCCAGCCCACTCCAGCGCAGGCACGGCAGCAGGGCAGCGGCGGCGCGGGTCAGGCCACCAGCACGCCGGAGGCGGGGCGCGCCGTCACGCCCGCGCCTGCCGCCAGCGATCAGGCTCCGGGCAGTGTGGCGGGCCGGGCCAGCCGCCCTGCCCAGCCAAGAGCAGCAAACGGGGCGGCGGAACCCGGCCAGCCAGCAGCCCAGCCGAGAGCAGCTCAGCCACAGACCGCGCCGCGCGACACGTCCGGTTCGGGCGCAGGGCAGGCCGCCTCTGTACCTGAGACCAGCCGCGCTCCGGCAGCTTCCGTGCCGCCTGCCGCTGCCAACACGCCCACCCAGGCCGCCACGCCCCGTGCAGGCGTTTCTGCTGACTCTGGAACCGAGCAGGCCAGCGGGCGTGCCCCTGCTTCTGGCGGTGCGGCCCCGGCGGGTCAGCCTGGAACCGAGGCCGGGCGCAGCGGGGCGGGTTCGTCCAGCCCTGGCGCGGGGTCTGGTGCAGGCAACTCCGGCACAGGCAGTTCCGGCACGGCAGCCAGCGGGCGCGGCGCGGCCCAGGGCACGGGCGCGGCGGCGGGTAACGAGAGCCGGGGCAGCCTGTGTACCGTGGCCATCGACGTGCGCGGCCTGGACAGGCGGTTTGAACGCGACCTGACCACCTTCGTCTACGATCCGGGCGGCAACCAGCTGTGGCCCGACGCTCAGCTCGTTCAGGGGGTCAGTTCCAGGCTGGTCAACGAGGGCAATTTGCAGAGCTACGTCACCAGCGAGGCGCAGCTTGCCGGGCTGCCCAACCTGACCCGCGTAAAAGCATTGAAGGTGCAGCCCAGCAAATTCTCTCCCAACTCGCCGTACCTGACAGATGCCGTGCTGGACAGCGCCGCTGCCGCCCGGTTCCGCGCTGCGGGCACGGCCTGCCGTCTGGTATATCTCAAGGATTGAGGACCTGATAGATGCCCGTTTCAAGATTCTGTAATCTTCTTGACCAAAACAGCGCCGCTGTCTGCTCCGAACGGTGTATTCACTGGCAGGCACCGGTGACTTTAACCCAGGATCAGCTTCCCGTCACTCCCGCGTGTTGAGGTGTTTCTATGTCTAGCTTCCGTACCGTGCGTCTTCGGACCGTCCTGATTCTTTCGCTGGCCGTGCTGAGTGCTGCCCCAGCCCTGGCCTGGATTCCCAAACTCGACGCCAGCACCGCCAAGAACGTGATCGACGC
>JANXWI010000025.1 GCA_025351205.1 Deinococcus sp. | reverse complement strand
TTTAATAATTTAGAGAGAAATTCGCAATGTAAAACGGGTAATTGGACCGGGTTATCCTGCCGTGACGGTGCAGGTCTAGGAGAGCGCAATGCCTGAAGAAAACATCCATCCCATCAAACGCCATGGCCGTGCCATCGCAGTGGGTTTGGCGGCCGCGATACTTCTGATGGGCGTAAGCGCCTTTGCTCTTGCGCCCCGGGGGCAGAGCGCCAATTCCGCCGAACCGGCGCGCATGATTGCAGCCGCAAATCCGGTGGCGCGCTCGACTCCGCCTCGCCGGGCGACCTGACCCCGTACCTGTCGCTGCCCCTGAGCGCCCAGGCCGTGACGCAGAAGACCAACCTGCTGGCCGTCAACGCGGCACCAAGCTGCGGTTCTCTGGTCCTGAGACCTGTGCCCACCGCTTCAGGCAGACTCGACCTGGAGTACGGCGAGGCGGCAGCGGTCAGCGGCCTCGACGTCAACAGCACCCTGAGCGGTTCGTGTGGTGGGTCGCCGGTGGTGCCCGCCTCGGTCACGGGCGACAGTTACGCGCTGATCACCAGCCGCGCCAAGACCCTCTTCGCGCCGCGCTTTCCCGCTCCCTTCGGCCTGGGGGTAGAGCAGGTCGCCAACCTCAGCACGCAGGCGGCCACCCTGTCGTACAGCCGCCGGGGCGCGCCTGTCACCAGACTTCAGACCGTCGGCGCGGGTACGGTGGGCGGCCTGTACCTCGACCTGAACCCCGCCGAGACGACCTTCTTCTTCCGCGACCCGGCGACCCAGGCGCTGATCGCCAAGGGCACCTTCGTGCTCCAGCCCGGCGACTCGGTGGCGGTGCTGCTGGTCGGCGACACCACCAAGCAGGTGGTCGTGGCGTCTTCCCGCGTGGTGGTCGAACCCGGCTTCTACACTCCGGGCGCGCTGAACTTCGCAGCCAACCGCGTGGCCGAGTTGAGCTTTGACAGCAGGGGCCAGGACTATCTGGACTTTGCTCCTGCCTACGATGCCAAGAATATCGGCGTGTATTCCCTGCCCAAAGTCGGCACCGTCTCCCGGTTTCTGCTGATCTCGTACAACAATGCGGCCACTGCCAGCCGTTTCACCGTGGCCGGCCCCTTCGCCAACCCCCTGGCGGCTAAGTCAGCCGAGATCAACGTCTCTGCATCCACGGCCCACCTGGCCTACACGACGCCCAACACCAGCATGGTAGACCCCACACCGACCGACCTCAAGATCGACGCCGTGATTCCCTTTGCCAGCCGCAGGTGGGAGATTCTCAACCCCAGCGGTGAGCTTGGTTCTTCGGCCCCGGCCCCCTCTGTGGGCGCGGCCAGCATCGACCAGAACGGGCTGTTCTCGCCGCCCGCCGTGAGCGGAAACTTCCGGGTCCGCGTGACCAACCGGAACAATCCCAGCCAGTACGCCGAGACGATTGTCGAGGTGTTGGACTTCTCGCCGTTCTGAAGCGCAGACCGGTTTCTGCCGCCTGAATGGCGGGGTATGGACCGCTGTAGGCCGAACAAGTTCTCAGCTGCTTTGAAGTGCTGGCTTCCTCATGGTGTGGAGGCCAGCACTTTTTTGCAGCCCTCGCCCCTGGCCCGCCCGACCTGTCAGACTGAGGGGCATGTGTTTACCTTGTCAGGCCCCAGGACACAGATGCCCAAGATGTAGCTGCTCAGGACGTAGATGCCCAGAGTACAGATGGCTGTAACCGACCCGCCCACCGCCCCGCCCGTGCTGGAGCTGAGGCACATCACCAAGCGCTTTCCCGGCGTGGTCGCCAACGACGACGTTTCGCTGAGCCTGCACCAGGGCGAGGTGCTGGCGCTGCTGGGCGAGAACGGCGCGGGCAAATCGACGCTCATCTCCATTCTGTACGGCCTGTACCGCCCCGACGAGGGCCAGATGCTGCTGGCAGGCCAGGAAGTCCGGGTGGCCTCGCCCGCCCACGCGCTGAAATTGGGCATCGGGCTGGTGCCGCAGCACCCGATGCTGGTCTCGCGGCATACGGTGGCCGAGAACCTGGCGCTGGGGGCCGGGTCGGCGTTTTTTCCGGCGCGTGGCATGCGTGGCCGGATTGCCGAGCTGAGCAGCCGCTACGGCCTGTCGGTCAACCCGGGCGCCCGCGTGGCCGACCTCTCGCCCGGCGAAAAACAGCGCGTCGAGATTCTGCGCTCTCTGTTGCGCGGCGTACAGGTGCTGATCCTCGACGAGCCGACCAGCGTGCTGACCCCGCAGGAGGTGGGGGGCCTGTTCCGGGTGATGCGCGAGCTGAGGGCGGGCGGCAAGTCGCTGATCTTCATCTCGCACAAGCTCGAAGAGGTGCTGAGCATCACCGACCGGGTGACGGTGCTGCGCCGGGGCAGGGTGGTGGGCCACGCGGTCACGGCTGGCGCGACCCGTGAGGGCCTGGCCGAGATGATGGTGGGCAGAAATGTGAGCTTCGAGCGCAAGCGGGGCCAGAGTCACGCCGGATTGCCCCTGCTGAGCGTCTCCGGCCTGTCTGCCCGCAGCAGCCGTGGCACACGGGCACTGAACGACGTTTCGTTCACCCTGCATCACGGCGAGGTGCTGGGCGTGGCGGGCGTGGCGGGCAACGGACAAACCGAGCTGATCGAGGTGCTGGCGGGCCTGTTGACTCCGGACGCGGGTCAGGCGCTGCTGGACGGTCAGCCGCTGCTGGGCGGCCCCGCCGAACGCTTCGCCCTGGGCGTGGCCCATATCCCCGAGGACCGGATTCACATGGGAACGGTGCCCAGCATGAGCGTGGCCGAGAACCTGAGCCTGCGCCAGTACGCCCGTGCGCCGCTGAGCAGAGGAGGCGTGCGCGACCTGAAGGCCCAGAACGCCCTGGCTGGGCGAGAGGTGCAGGCGTATTCCATCTCCACGCCCGGCCTGGCCACGCCCACCCGGCTGCTGTCGGGCGGCAACATCCAGAAGGTGATCCTGGCCCGCGAACTGGCCGGGAACCCGAAGCTGATTCTGGCCGTCCACCCGACCTACGGCCTGGACATCGGGGCCACCGATCAGGTTCACAGCGTGCTGCTGGCCAAGACAACTGGCGCAGACGGCAATGGCGGCGCGGGCGTGCTGATCGTATCCGAAGACCTCGAAGAGCTGATGAGCCTTTCAGACCGGGTGGCGGTGCTGTACCACGGGCAGCTGCTGGGGCCGTATCCGGTGGCCGAGGTCACGCGCGAACGCCTGGGCCTGCTGATGACCGGCGGCAGTGCCGACGCCGGGACAGCGGTGTCCGGGCAGGCCGCTCCCGGGGCTGCCGTGTCCGGGGCGACCCTGTGATCCGCTTCGTTCAGCTGTCCAGTCCGGGCAGGTACCGCTCGCTGTGGGTGTCGCTGGCGGCCATCGCCGTGTCGCTGCTGCTCGCGGGGGTGGTGTTCGCCTTCTACGGCGTCTCGCCCCTGACCGCCTACGGGGCCATGTTCAGCGGCACGCTTGCAGACGCCCAGGGCCGGGCCGAGGTGCTCAGGCGCGCCGCGCCGCTGCTGCTGACCGGGGCGGGCCTGACGCTGGCGTTCCGGGCGCAGTTTTTCAACATCGGGGCCGAGGGACAGATTCTGCTGGGAGCGGTGTTCGCGGGCGGGGTGGCGCTGTTCGTGCCGGTACCAGCAGCACTGATGGTGCCCGCCGTGTTTCTGGCCGGATTTCTGGGCGGTGGCCTGTGGGCGCTGCTGGCCGCCTGGCTGCGGACCCAGCTGCGGGTCAACGAGATTCTGAGTACCCTGATGCTCAATTACGTCGCCGCCTCGCTGGTGGGGTACCTGATTGCCGGCCCCTGGAAGGGCAAGAACGTGCGTGGGTTTATTTACACCGACGAATTCCCTGCCTCAGCGCAGCTCGCCACGTTTTCCGGCACGCAGGTGGGCATCGCCACGCTGCTGCTGGGCGTGGTGGCCGCCGTGCTGCTGCAACTGCTGCTGTCGCGCAGCACGCGGGGCTTCGAGCTGCGGGTGGTGGGTGAGAACGCGGGCGCTGCACGTTACGCGGGCATCAGCGCGGCGCGGGTCACGGTGCTGGTCGCCCTGATCACGGGCGGCATGGCCGGGCTGGCGGGCGCGGGCGAGGTGGCGGGCATCCAGCACAAGCTGCTGGAACCCTCACAGATCAGCCTGGGCTACGGCTTCACGGCCATCATCGTGGCCTGGCTGGCACGCGGCAACCCGGCCCTGTGCATGGTAACCGCGCTGCTGATGGGCGTCATCCTGGCGGGCGGCGACGTGCTGAAGATCAACCTGAACATGCCCTTCCGCATCACCGACGTGTTCTCGGGCATCATCCTGATGACCCTGATCGCCAGCGAGGTGTTTGTCCGCAGCGGGGTGAAGGTGGGGCGGTGAGGGTGAGAGGTGGGGGAAGGGCAATCGCTATGCTCACCCACCCCCTCCCAACCTCCCCCCTCAAGGGGGAGGGGCCAAAGCAAAAGGCCAAGTAGCAGGGTATTCAGTGGGCCAAAGCCCTGGGTCAAAAACTGGTCGTCAGATTGGATCGGCAATCCTATAAAACCGCTCCCGCACAGCCTTCGGCGGATCAAATACGCGCTCCGGCAATTCCATCAATGATCTAAATCCGCAGCCCTTCCAGCGTAAAGAAGCGGATTTCCGCCTTCCAGATGAATAAAACCAGGGTCAATACCCCGCTGGATGAGCCAACCC
>JANXWI010000022.1 GCA_025351205.1 Deinococcus sp. | reverse complement strand
GCACGTGATTCTCGATCAGGAGCGCTGCATCCACTGCAAACGCTGCGTGCGCTACTTCGAGGAGGTGCCCGGCCAGGAGGTGCTTGACTTCATCGAGCGCGGCGGCCACACCTTCATCGACACCCAGGAGGGCGGGCTGCCCGAGGGATTCGCGGGCAACATCACCGACATCTGCCCGGTGGGGGCGCTGCTCGACAACGTGGCGCGTTTCCGGGGCCGCAACTGGGAGTACGACCACACCGCCACGACCTGTACGCTCTGCCCGGTGGGCTGCTCGATCACCGTGGACGCCCGCAATGGAAGATTGGAGCGGATCGTGGCTGGTGAAAACCGCGAGGTCAACGAGGCCTGGATCTGCGACGCCGGACGCTTCGGGCACGTGTTTGCCAGCACAGACAGACTGACCGTGCCGCTGATTCGCAATGCCGACGGCGTGCTGGCAGAGGCGAGCTGGGACGCGGCCATCGGGGCCATCCGGGCGGGGCTGAGCGGCCTGGACAGCGCCGACCTGGCCCTGTACCTCAGCGCCGACAGCACGCTGGAGGAAGGCATCGCCGCCGCCGCCTTCGCCACGCTGTCGGGCGCGGAGAGCGTGGACTTTTCGCCGCGCTACCCGGCCAGCCTGGATGCTCAGCCGCCCACCCTGACCGAGCTGGCGCAATCGGACGCGGTGATCGTGATCGGGGCCGATCTGGAGCAGGAAGCGCCAGTTGTAGAACTGAGAATTCAGGAGATGCTGCGCGGCGGCCTGATTCCGCCCGAATTCGCGCACGGCACGGCGATTGCCGACCTCAGGTTGGTCGAGCGCCCGGCCCGCAAGCGCGAGCGGCTGGCGGTGTTCCACTCCCAGGCCACGCGGCTGGCGGGTCAGGCTGGCATCACCGGCCATGATTCCGCCATGAGCGTGCTGGAAGGGCTGAATGGTCAGTCTGGAAGCGAAGCCGTACGTCAGGCCGCCGAGTTGCTGCAACGGGCCGAGCGCCCGATCATCGTGGTCGGAGCGGAAGTGCTGAACCTGGGCGAGGCGGCGCTGAAACTGCTGCGTTCGCTAGCCGGAAAGGCCAAAATCCTGCCGATTCCTGCCGCCTCCAACTCGAACGGGCTGGGCCACCTGAACCTCGTGCCCACGGCGGGCGGGCTGGGGTACGGTCAACTCGGGCAGGCGAAGGCCGCGCTCATCAGCAGGCTCGATCCGGGCCATGCTGGGGGAAATGCGCGCGCGGCGGGCTTCACCATCGTCCATGACAGTCACCTGACCGCCACGGCGAAGCTCGCGGACGTGGTGCTGCCAGCAGTCACGGGCTATGAGAAGAAGGGCACGGTGGTCAATCTGGAAGGCCGCCTGCTGCCGCTCGCCCAGGCCGCCATCGACGCGGGCGAGAGCGCTGACCTGATCCGCACCCTGGCCGCCGTGGCCGAGGCGCTGGGCGTGAAGAGCCGCGTGCGTGGTCTGCGGAGTGCCCAGACACTCTTGCAGGAACGCTTCGGCGTGGACTTTTCAGCGTTGCCGGAACGCGGTTTGATCGCGCCTCTGGGCAACAAGTATGACGCGCCGACAGAGCTGGTGGTGCCGCAGCTCTGGAAGGACCGGATGCGCCGCAGCGACCCCGTAATGCTGCCGATGGCGCAGGTGCCGTCCAATCCGACACAGCCGGGCTTTATGGGCGGGGACGACTGATGAGGCATTGGCTGCCATTGCGGGCTTCCGCTTCTTGGGCAAAACAGCGCCGCTGGCGACGCTTGCCCGCACACACCGCTTCACCCCTCCATTCTCGCCCATACCTCATCTTTTCCTCTCTCGCTCGGCTCAGATCAGCCAGGGCTGATCAAGGAGACTTTTGATGCCTGCCTGGCTGTACGAGCTGATCATCGTGGTCCTGAAGGGCGTGGGCGTGGCCTTCGCGCTGCTCACCACCTTCGCCTACATGACGCTGGTGGAACGCCGCCTGCTGGCCCGCATGCAGATTCGCATCGGCCCCAACCGGGTGGGCTGGAACGGCCTGCTGCAACCGCTGGCCGACGCGGTGAAGAGCATCTTCAAGGAAGACCTGAAGATCACCATGTCCGACAAGCTGGTGTACACGTTGGCCCCGCTGATCGCTATCACCTGCGCCCTCTCGACCTTCGGCGGGCTGCCAGCCGGGCCGCCCAACAGCCTGTTCGGGGCCAATCCCTGGATCTACGACCTCGACATCGGCGTGCTGGTGCTGCTGGCGCTGACCAGCATGGGCGTGTACGGCATCTTCCTGGGCGGCTGGGCGTCGGGCAGCAAATACCCGCTGCTGGGCGGCCTTCGGAGCGCGGCGCAGATCATCAGCTACGAGCTGGGCATGGGCCTGTCCATCTTGGGCTTGCTGATGCTGGTGGGCAGCACCTCGTTCCGGGCCATCGTCGGCTGGCAGGGCGACCATGGCCCGCTGATCTTCTTTCAGGCGCTGGGCTTCGTGACCTTCTTCATCAGCAGCTTTGCCGAAACCAACCGCACCCCCTTCGATCTGCCGGAAGCCGAGCAGGAGCTGGTGGCCGGTTACCTGACCGAGTACACGGCGATCAAGTGGGCGCTGTTTCAGATGGCCGAGTACGTGAACATGATCACCGCCTCGGCGCTGATGAGTACGCTGTTTTTCGGCGGTTACAAGGGGCCGCAGTTTCTGAACGCCGTCATCCCGGGCATCAGCGAGTGGCCGTTTATCTGGCTGATCCTGAAGATCGCCGTGTTTCTGTTCATCTTCATCTGGGCGCGGGCCACGCTGCCCCGGCTGCGTTACGACCAGCTGATGCGCTTCGGCTGGAAGCTTTTGTTTCCGTTGAGCCTCGCCAACACCATGTTCACGGCGTTTTACCTGGCCTTCCTGAAAGGCTGGGGCCTGTGGCCGCTGGGTGTGGCGGGCGTGCTGGGCGTGGCCGCGCTGATTGTGGGAAGTGATAGAGTGCGCCCGCTGTGGAACAAGCCGGGCGTACGGATGCTGGACGACGCCGAAAGTCCGCGCAGCAAGGCGCGAATTGCGGGCGGGGACTGATGAGAGAATGTGCATCCCAGGCAGGTGGGGCTGCCCCATTCCGTGCCTCCGCTTCTTGGCGAGAGGAGCGCCCATGAGGACGCTTCGCCGCAAACAGCGCTCCGTCACTCCATTCTCGCCCCACCTGCACATCATTCCTACTCCTTCCAGTCGGGCCGAGCTAACGCTCAACCAGGAGGTTTTTTATGGGCGTACTTGAAATCGGCAGGGGCATGGGCGTCACGCTCTCGAAACTGTTCCAGAAGCCAGTGACCGTGAGTTACCCGGAGCAGCGGGCCACCATTCAGCCGCGCTTTCGGGGGCGGCACGTGCTGACCCGTCACCCCGGCAACAGGCCCGGCGAGCAGGGGCTGGAAAAGTGCATCGGCTGTAGCCTGTGCGCCGCCGCCTGCCCGGCCTACGCCATCTACGTCGAGGCCGCCGAGAACGATCCGGCCCACCCCACCAGCCCCGGCGAACGCTACGCCAGCGTGTACGAAATAAATATGCTGCGCTGCATTTTCTGCGGCATGTGCGAGGAGGCCTGCCCGACAGGGGCGGTGGTGATGGGCAACGAGTTCGAGATGGCCGATTACCGCTACCGCGACTTCGTGTACGCCAAGGAAGACATGCTGGTGGGCGTGAACGGCAGCGTGCCGCAGCGCCGTGAGGCTGCCAGGGCAGGCAAGCCGGTGCGACTGGGCTTCACCGTCGAGGGCGGGCCGAGAGCAGAACTGGAAGGGGTGAAGTACGAGTGAGCGGTGCAACTGTTGTAATGAATTCGATTGAATCAGGCGGCCAGGCCAGTTCACCCCCTCCCAGCCTCCCCCCTCAAGGGGGAGGGGCTAAAATCTCCGAGGTCCGGCGTGGCTAACGTCGCCTTCCTGATCCTGGCGCTGCTGACCGTACTGGGGGCGGTGATTACTGTGTCGGTCTGCAACGCGGTTCACGCCTCGCTGGGGCTGGTGGGAACGCTGCTGAGCGTGGCGGGGCTGTATGCCACCATGAACGCTTCATTTCTGAGCGCCGTGCAGGTGATCGTGTACGCCGGGGCGATCATGGTGCTGTTCCTGTTCGTAATCATGCTGCTGGACGCCAACCGCCCCATCTCCGGCAAGGACCCGCTGCCGTATATCACTGAAATTGCCGCTGTCGGCAGCTCGCTGATGGCCGCCGCCTTTGTGGTGGTCGCCTTTTCCTACAAGGACCCGAAGCCGCTGGCCCAGGCCGCCGCCAGTCTGCAAAACGGTGCGCCCGGTCCTATCGGTGAGACGCTGCTGACCCGATTCCTGCTGCCCTTCGAGGCGGTGAGCATATTGCTGCTGGTCGCGGTGGTCGGCTCGGTGGCCCTGGTGCAGCGCCCCGCCCAGCAGCCCGATCCGGTGCTGGAGGCCGAGGGCGCGCGGGTGGCCGAAGGCCAGAAGGCTGACGGGCTGGAGGTGGGGGCGTGATGGGGACTGAAGTCGATGTTT
>JANXWI010000318.1 GCA_025351205.1 Deinococcus sp. | reverse complement strand
GTCTTTGCGCAGTTCCTTCTTCTTGGCCTTCATGATGTTGGGCAGCGTCGGGTAACGCGGCTCGTTCAGGCCCTGCTGGGTGCTGACCACGGCGGGCAGCGGCGCGGAAAAGCTCTCGTTGCCGTCGTCCACGTCGTGGCGGCCAACAATGCTCCCGCCCTCCACCTTCAGCTCGTTGACCCAGGTGAGCTGCGGCCAGCCGAGCCGTTCGGCAGCGGCGGCTCCCAGCGCCTGCGAGTCCCAGTCAGCCTCCTGCCCGCCGACCAGAATAAGCTGGGCACCTTCAGCCTGCGCCACCTGGGCCACCACCTTGCTGAGGGCCACGGCGTCCAGGCGGGTGTCAGTCTCGACGTGAATGGCGCGGTCTGCGCCCATCGCCAGGGCGGTGCGCAGGGCGTCCTCACTGCGCTTCGGGCCGACGGCCAGGGCGATCACCTCGCTCACGCTGCCCGCCTCCCGCAGCCGCAGGCCCTCCTCCACGCCGTACTCGTCCATGCCGTCGATCACCAGCGTCGCGCCCTCCAGGTCCACCGCCGCGCCGCTGACCTTCACGCGCGCCTCGGCGTCGGGCACCTGCCTCACAAGCGTCAATACTTTCATGCGTCCTCCTGAGACTGTTAGGTTAGCTTATTGTACTGAGTCTAAATTTAGCATGGAACAGCAAACGGCGTGAAGACAAGGCGACAGCAAAGCCGGGCGGTTCGGACAGGACACTCTGCCCCCGAACCGCCCGGCCCTCCCGCAATCGGGCTATCTCGCAGTCGGGCTATCTCGCGGCCAATGCTCCGGCCAGCACCTCGCGCATGCCCGTGGGTTCGCGGCCCAGCAGCGCTGCGAGCGTGGGGTCGGTGGCGGCGAACTCGCCTCGGCGGCTGGCGGCGAACAGGCCGGTCGAGACGGCAATCCGTTCCTCGGGCAGGCCAGCCGCCACCATCCCCGCCCGGTACGCGTCGTCTGGCACGGTCACCCGGCGGCTGGGACGGCCCGTCAGGTCGGCCAGAAGGTCGCCGAGCTGGGTGAGATCGAGTGCCCGGGACGAGGTCAGCGGCGGCGTCGGCCCGTCGAACTTTCCTTCGTCGGCCAGGATCACGGCGGCGGCCTCGGCCAGATCGGCGTGGGTGGTCCACGACACGGGGCCGTCCTGCGGGCCACTTACCTCTCCGGTCTGGAAGGCTGGCCCCAGCAGCCACGCGGCGCTGCTTGCATAGAACCCGTTGCGCAGCGAGGTGAAGGCCAGACCCGAGGCCCGCAGCAGGTCTTCGGTGGCGGCGTGCGTCCACATCGGCGGGAACAGCGAGTCAGGGCCAGCGGCCATGTGGCTGGTGTAGAGCAGACGCCGTGCTCCGGCTTCCCGCGCCGCGCCGACGGCATTCTGGTGCAGGCGCAGCCCCTCCTCACCCAGCTTTCCCGACGAGACGATCAGCACCTGCGTGGCCCCCTCAAACGCGTGTTTCAGGCTCTCCGGATCGGCGAAGTCGCCCTGCCGCACCCGCACGCCCCGCGCCGCGAAGTCCTGTGCCTTGTCCGGGTCGCGCACGCTCACACCAACCTGCTCTGACGGGAGCCGCGCGAGCAGTCCCTCGGTCACGGCCCGCCCCAGCTGCCCGCTCGCTCCAGTCACGATGATCATCTCGGCCTCCTGCGCGGTTCGGCTGCTCTGTACGCGCCACTAACGCCGATAACACTAGTATAGTTCCAACGATAGTTCAAGTGGAGAGCCGAGGCCTCTTGAGCATCTGGCGTCTATAGTCGGAAAATGACCGAATCGTCCGCCGCTGTGACCAAAACGGCCCTGTCCGAGGAGGTGCGGGAGACTGTGAATGCCTCACCTGACAGTGCAGCCGGGGGCCTGCGGGAACGGGTGCTGGCCGCAGCCCTCCTGATGCTCGACCAGGAGGGCCGCGATTCCCTGACCACCCGCAGCGTCGCTGCCGCCGCCGGCGTGCAGGCCCCGGCACTGTACCGGCTGTTCGGAGACAAGCGCGGCCTGCTGAACGCCGTGGTCGAGCACGGCTACGCCGCCTACCTGCGCGAGAAGGGCCACCGCACACCCGCCGCCGACCCGCTGGACGAGCTGCGGGCGGGCTGGGATCTGCACGTCAGCTTCGGGCTGGCGCACCCGGCAATGTATACCCTGATGGTGGCGGGCGCTTATCCCGGTGAGACGTCGTCCGCCGAGGCGAGCGGGCGGGTCTACCTGGAACGAAAGGTTCGCGCCCTGGCCCTGGCTGGACGCCTGCGGGTGAGCGAGGAACAGGCCGCGCAGCTGATGCACGCCTCAGCCAGCGGCGTGGTGCTCACACTTCTGTCGCTGCCGCAGGAGAAGCGTGACCCCGGCCTGTCGCTGCTGGCCCGCGAAAGTGTGATGGCCGCCATCAGCACCGACGCTCCTGCCGCCCGGACCGGCAAGGCGAGCAGCGGGTTCGCCAGCGCCGCCGTCACGCTGCGGGCGCGTCTGCCGGAAGTCTCCGTCCTCACTCCCGGTGAGCGCCTGCTGCTGGATGAGCTGCTGAGCCGCCTCACGTCGTAACTGTCTGGCAGCACCAGTGTCCTTCTCAACCGGCGCTTGAACATCTGTCGTGAAATGTATTCCGCCACTCTCCTGATGGCCGAGGGGACCACTCAGTCAACTTTTTATGTCCAGTCCTTCTGATCGCTGCCCGCCCCGCCAAACCGAATTTACTTCAGCAGGCTGCGAGCAATCACCACACGCTGAATCTCGTTGGTCCCCTCGTAGATCTGGTTGAGCTTCACGTCGCGCAGCAGCTTCTCGACTGGGTATTCGCCCACATAGCCGTAGCCGCCGTGAATCTGAATCGCTTCATTGGCCTCGTCGAAGGCCATTTCCGAGGCGTAGGCCTTGGCGATGCTGCTCTCCACGCCGTGCGGCAGGCCCTGATCCACCAGCCAGGCGGCCTTCCAGGTCATCAGGCGGCCCGTCTCGATGCCCATCAGCATCTCGGCCATCTTGAACTGAATCGCCTGAAAGCTGGCCACCGGCTTGCCGAAAGCTTCGCGCTCCTTGCTGTACTTGACGCTCTCTTCCAGCGCCCGGCGGGCAATGCCCACGCTGCCCGCCGCCACCGGAACGCGGGTCTTGTCGAGCGTCTTCATGGCGATCTTGAAGCCGTCGCCTAAGTCCCCCAGCACGTTGGCGGCGGGCACCCGCACGTTCTCGAACACCAGTTCGGCGGTGTGGCTCGCCCGCTGGCCCATCTTGTGTTTGATCTTGTTGGCGCTCATGCCAGCGGGCATGCCCTCGACCACGATGGCGACGCTCGCCTTATGCCCGCCCTGGCGGTCTGTGGTGGCAAATACCACGGTGACTTCGGCCTTGCCGCCGTTGGAAATCCACATCTTGCTGCCGTTGATCACCCACTCGTCACCTTCCAGCACGGCTGTCGTGTGCATGGCGGCGGCGTCGGAGCCGTTGTTGGGTTCGCTGAGCGCAAACGCCGCGAGACTGGGCTTTAAGGTCATCGGGGCCAGGAAGCGCCGCTGCTGCTCCTCGCTGCCGCCCACCAGAATGGGTGTGATGCCCAGCTCGCTCGCCATCAGCACGGTGTAGATGCCCATGCAGCCGTAGGCCAGTTCCTCCCCGATCAGGCACTCGTCGAACATGCCCAGCCCCAGGCCGCCCGCGTGTTCGGGAATACAGGCGTTGAGCAGGCCCAGTTCGTGCGCCTTCTCGACGATCTGCCAGGGCACCTCCTCAAGGCGGTCATACTCGCTGGCAATCGGCATGATCTCGCGGCGGGCAAAATCGCGGGCCAGCTGTTGCAGCTGTTTCTGTTCGTCGGTCAGAGAAAAATCGATCATGGCGGGTCTCCTGATGAGGCTGTCTACTGACGTGACTGGCTTTAAGTGCCAGAATTTTAGACTGAGTACAGAATAGCAGCAACACGGCTTCCAGCCTAACGACTGTTTGAGTGTGGCCCACATTCTGCGCCCGGAGATACCTGCTAGGCAGCCTGCGCCAAGCCACTCAGCCACCCTCCCGCAAGCTGTCATCATGGCAGACGTGATTGCGACGCTGAACATCAGCCCCGAGGAGGGCCAGGCGCTGCTGCTGGCCGAGGGCGACCGACTGGCGGCCCGGCTGGTGCAGCACTTTCCGGTGGGGACGGGCGACCTGACGCGGGCCTACGTGGTGGGCCGCAGCATTTCCACCAATCTGGTGCAGGCCTTCTTTCCCACCGCCGAGGCAATCACCAGACAGCTGGCCCGCCCGCTGACGCTGTACCTGAGCGCCGACGAGCGGGGACGGGCCGAGATTCTGCCGGTGAACGCGGACGGGGAAGCCGAGGAGCGCCTGCCCGTCGACGAACTGCTGGAACAGGCACTGTACCGGGGCGGGCGGCTGATTCCGCAGGCCAGGACCGAACTCGCAGAGGCGATGCAGGCCCCCAGCGAACGGGCCATGACCCTGGCACTGATCCGGCTGTTCAAGCTGCGCTGCGTGCTGGACGCCACTGGAGCCGTGCTCAGCAGGTACGCCCGGCGCGGCTGATCTCCTCTGCCCTGCTTCCTACACCTTGACGATCCAGCCTTCCGGCGCTTCCCGCTCACCGAACTGCACGCCCGTCAGCTCCTCGTACAGCCGCCGCACCACCGGGCCGGTTTCGGTCTCGCTGTGGAACACATGAAAATCGTCGCCGTTCTGGATGCCGCCAATCGGGGTGATGACGGCTGCCGTGCCGCAGGCCCCCGCCTCCTTGTAGGCAGACAGGTTGTCGATGAACACGTCGCCCTCCTCCACCTCCATGCCCAGGCGGTCACGGGCCAGCACCAGCAGCGACTGGCGCGTGATGCTCGCCAGGATGGACGGCGACTTGGGCGTCACGAAGCGCCCCTGGTGCGTGATGGCAAAGAAGTTGGCCGACCCCACCTCTTCTATTTTGGTGTGCGTCTCCGGGTCGAGGTACACGCAGTCACCGAAGCCCCGCGCGTGTGCCTCGTGGTTGGGCAGCAGGCTGGCCGCGTAGTTGCCGCCCACCTTGGCCGCCCCGGTGCCGTTGGGCGCGGCGCGGTCATACGGCGACACGATGAAGTTGACCGGACTCAACCCGCCCTTGAAATACGGCCCCACCGGCACGCAGAACACCGCGAAAATGAACTCGGGCGCAGTCCGGACCCCGATGTTGTCGCCCACCCCGATCAGGTAGGGGCGCAGGTAGAGGGTGCCGCCCGTGCCGTGGGGCGGCAGGAAGCGCAGGTTGGCGGCCACCACCTGCCTGCACGCGGCGATGAACATGTCTGTCGGCACCTGCGGCATCAGCAGGCGGTCACAGCTGCGCTGCATCCGGGCGGCGTTCATGTCGGGGCGGAAGAGGTTCACGCTGCCGTCGGCACACTCGTAGGCCTTCATGCCCTCGAAGCACTGCTGGCCGTAATGCACCGCCGTGGACCCTTCGGCGATGTGCAGCACGTTGTCTTCGGTCAGCTGGCCCTGGTCCCAGGCCCCGTCTTTCCAGTGGGCGACGAAACGCAGGTCGGTTTTGATGTAACTGAATCCCAGGTTGGCCCAGTCGATGTCGGCCTTCTGCACGGTGATGTTGGCTGCTGGGCTGGCGGTGGCTGTAGTAGTGGTCATGAAGCACCTCGTTCACATATCATAGGTGTTGGCGTGCGGCAGACGAAACGGCCCGGGCCACAGATTCCGCCGCGCCCGTCCGAGTCGAGAAGGGGGGCGTCGTCAGCACATGGCCGACGACGCCCCGACTACCTTCCTGAGTGAATTTACTTCTTCGTGATGCGGTTCTGTGCGCCGGGGGCCACGGGCGCTCCCACCTTCAGGTAGGCCTGGAAGGCGTCCACATCCACCAGGTTGGGCTGCACCAGACGGTCCGTGCCGTCCTTGAAGACCGTGAAGCCGTCGCCGCCGTCAGCCAGGAAGCTATTGAGTGTCACGCGGTAACTGCTGGCAGGCACGATGGCCGCGCCGCCCAGGCTCAGGTCGCTGACCTTGCTGCCGGTGGCCGCCGAGGCGGTCCAGGTGTACTTCAGCCCGTCGCTGACCTGCAAGATACGGTTGCTGCCCACGGCAGGATTGTCGAACTGCTGCTCCAGCGCGGCCTTGAGCTGCGCTCCGCTGAGCGTGATGGTGGTCAGGGTGTTGCCAAACGGCTGCACAGTGAAGGCGTCGCCGAAGTTCACGCTGTTGTCAGGCTTGATGTTGGTCGAGTCGGGCAGGTCGGCGCGGATGCCGCCGGGGTTCATCAGGGCGATGACCGCGTTACCTGTGCTGGCCCCCTTGGTTGCGGCCAGCTGCGAGTCGGCGACCACGTCGCCCAGAGCGCTTTCACCGGCGTCATTGGTGGCGCGCAGAATCTGGGGCACGCTGATCTTGGCGACCACGGTGTTCTTCACCGCG
>JANXWI010000317.1 GCA_025351205.1 Deinococcus sp. | reverse complement strand
TCTGGCCCCGGCTGGCCCAGGGCGGCCACCACCCGGCGCTGCACCCGACCCTGCCCGTGTTGCCCGCCCACCCCTGGCCCGCTGGACCCGCCCGCGACGAGTTTGACGGCACCGAATTGCGTCTGGAGTGGATGACCCTGCGCTCGCCCGGCGGGGTTCAGGGCGTCCACGTACAGGACGGGCGGCTGCGCCTGACCGGCTGCGAATCGCTGATGAGCAGGCACCGGGTCGCGCTGGTGGCCCGACGACTGCAATCGCTCCAGGCCCGCTTCACCACGGCGCTCGACTTCGGGCCGGAAGATTTTCAGCAGATGGCCGGGGTGTGTGCCTACTACGACTCCCGCAACTGGGTCTACCTGCGCCTGAGCCGCGACGAAACGGTGGGCCGGGCGCTGAACGTCGTCTCCTGCGAGAACGGCCAGTACCGCGAACACCTGTCTACGGACGTCAGCGTGACAGGCGGCACGGTGGAACTCGCCGTGCAGTACAGCGGCCACACCTTCCATTTCGAGTCCCGCCAGGGTGAGGGGGCCTGGACCCGCGTCGGTGAGGACTTCAGCGCCGGGCTGCTCAGTGACGAGCACTGCGGCGGGCTGAGCTTCACCGGCACCTTCCTGGCGCTGACCTGCCAGGACCTGAGTGGCCGCAAGTTGAGCGCCGACTTCCTCTACGCCGAGTACACCGAAGCCTTAACACGAATTCCGCCCTCTCCCTGTCCACCCGGTACACCCACCGGGGCCGAGAAACTGTGTTTCCCGGAATGGGGCAGACCATGATCCGGAGGTCCACATGAAGATCAGCCTGAATTCTGTCCGTATCAACACTGCTCCTATGAGCACCGCCCGTCTGACCACGCTCGGAGCGCTGCTGACGCTCGGTTCAGCACTGATGATCGGGTGCGGAGCAGCGACCGGTGCGGTAAAGCCCGCCGTCCCAGTGGTCGTGACCACTCCTCAACCGGCCCCTGAACCTGTTGCCCAGGGCGCTTTCTTCACCGGGAAGTACCGCAACCTCTTCAAAGAAGCCGACCCCGCGCTGACGGACGTGGCGATCAACCAGAAAATCCAGGCCACCTGGGACGCCTATTTTGCCAGCACCGATCCCAACACCCAGCTCTATTACCCGGCGGGGCGCAATGCCAACGGGCCGCTTGGGTACGTGCTGGACGTGAACGACAACGACGTGCGGACCGAGGGCGTCAGCTACGGCATGATGCTGGCGGTCCAGATGAACAAAAAGGAGACCTTCGACGCCATCTGGAACTGGGCGGCGACCTATCTGCGCCAGCAGAGCGGCCCCTGGAAAGGCTACTTCGCCTGGCATGCCAGGACCGACGGCACGCAGATCGACGCCAACCCCGCCCCGGACGGCGAGGAGTACCTGGCCGCCGCGCTGTTCTTCGCCTCCGGACGCTGGGGCGACGGTCAGGGGATCTACAACTACCGCGCGCAGGCCGACGAGATCCTGAACGTCATGCTGCACAAGGAAGACCAGGCGGGCGGGGTGGTCGACGGTGTGACCAACATGTTCGGCCCGGCCAACCAGGTCGTGTTCGTGCCCTGGTTGGCCGAGAACCAGAGCGGCTTCACCAATCCCAGTTACCACCTGCCCGCCTTCTACGAGCTGTTCAGTCGCTGGGCGGGCGGCTATCAGGATCAGGGGGCAGACCGCAAACGCTGGGCCACCATCGCCGCGACCAGCCGTACGGTGCTGTGGTCCGGTTCCACCCACCCGACGACCGGCCTGAACCCCGACTACAGCGGCTTTGACGGCAAACCCTATGCTCGGACTCCCGGCGACGGCCACGACCTGGCCGGATACGATAGCTGGCGGGTTGCCATGCACTGGGGCGTGGACGCCGCCTGGTTCGCCGCCGAACCCAAGGTGGGCGTCTGGGCAGACCGGCTTCAGGCTTTCCTGGCGGGCAACGGGGTGAACAGCTTCAGCAACGTCTACACGGTGGCAGGTGTGGCGCAGGACAACTACTACGACAGCGGCCATCTGGCGATGGTGGCCACCGCCAGCCTGGCCGCCACCCAGCCCCGCGCCCGCGACTTCACCAACGCGCTGTGGGCCGCGCCGAAGCCCAGCGGCCAGTACCGCTATTACAGCGGCCTGCTGTACCTGTTTGGGCTGCTCAACAACGCTGGGCAGTACCGCATCTACGCGCCCGTGGTCAACGGTTCTGGCAAGTGAGCGCTTAGTTGACGGACCGCACAATTTGGGTCATCTCCAGAGGTATCGGAATGGGGGGTTGTGTTGCCTTGACTGGCCGCACAGGGGCTGAGACACGATTCGATACCGGTGGCGAATTCAGTATTGGAGCGTAGTTCAGCTCCGCTCGTTACCAAAAATGTGGGTTGTGTTGCCTTAACTGGC
>JANXWI010000387.1 GCA_025351205.1 Deinococcus sp. | reverse complement strand
CTTTTTCGGTCTGGAGATTCCGCTGGCGGTGCAGGGCGTGCCCGCCACAGTGCTCAACCCGCGCACCGCCTGGGCCGACACCGATAGCTACGACGAGACGGCGAGGAAGCTGGCCGGGATGTTCCGCAGCAACTTCGAGCGCTTCGCCGCCGGAGTGGACAGCAGCGTGGCGGACTGTATGCCCAAAGAGAACGAAACCTGAGCCGCTGCTCACACACGCGGTTTTCTCTTTATCCTGTGAGCACATTCAGCATTTCTTCATGTGATTCGCGGTAGAGTCTGGCCATGAGCGTCTCTTTTCCGGCGACAGGAGCCAGCGCAACCTCTCCTCAGGCCGAAGTCCCTAAATCGGAACCCGAACAATTTGCGTCTGAGCACCCTGCGTCTGCCATTTCTGCACAGGTCTCAGCGCCTTCTCTGCCTGACACCTGCGCCGACTCCGGATTGGCGGCCTCCGGGCTGACCGTCACGGGGCTGGCGGTCTATGTCGATGTAGACGAGACTTTGCTGCGGCACTACGGGACCCGGCAGATTCCGATTCCCTCAGTCATCCAGCAGGTCAAGGCGCTGCACAAACAGGGTGCGGAGCTGTACTGCTGGTCGTCGATGGGCGCGGCGTACGCCCGCCAGTGCGCCGAGACCTGCGGCATTGCCCACTGCTTCCAGGCGTTCCTGCCCAAGCCACAGGTGATCGTGGACGACCAGCAGCCCAAGGCGTGGCGCAAGATTTTGCACGTGCATCCCAGCCAGTGTTCGTCACAGACCACGGTGCAGGAATACCGCGAGGAACTGAAAAAACCGCGCCCGCTGTAAAGTCATGAAACGCGCCGCCCTGGTCACCACTGTTGCGGCTCTGATTGCCACTGTATCGGCGCAGAGCCATCGACTCGTGATCATCGGTGAGCATGGACGACTCTTGCGCCCCCCCAGCATGTTGCTCCGGCTCCCCCCATCCGTGTGGGAACCCTCGATCTCTTCCGCACCCCCGGCCAGTTGACCGCCGTTGTCCATACTTCAGGCAAACCGATCTGGACTTCAGGCAAACCGATCTGGCGACTGAAGATCGACAGTGAAATTCAAGAGGCCCAGCAGACAGGTACTGGAATGCTGCTCCTACAGTCCACTATCAGCGGCGCTCTGATGAGTGGACTGAACTATGTTGTCGATGCCAGAACGGGTAAGGTTCTCTGGCGTAATATTGGTACTGTTCAATACGCCGATCAGAAATTTATCGTCTCTCAGGATTCTGCTTCACTGTACGGAAGTTACTCCTTCGACCCAGTCTATTCGGTTTTTAATGCACATACTTTGAAAGTAAAGTCTGTAGGTTTTCATTATGCCGCCAGAAAGGGGTGTGAATTTCCTGTAGATGGTGAATATAAGTTTCGTTTCTCAACTGCTCGGTTGAACGGACGGCTGATCACGCTGAGGTTTACTGATGCCTGCGGCCAATATCTTCGTACCTATTTTTGGAATGCTTGAAAGCACTCAACCATCTCTCAAACAGTCCAGAGTTTATAATATGTCCCAACGTATCATCAGTCAGGGCGCGTTCAGCTGCTCCAGTTTCAGCCTGTACCTGTTGAAGGGGCTGTCGTCGGGCTGACCCCTGGCCGGGTCTGCGCCCATGCTCGGCCCCAGGATGCGGAAGCTCGACACCTCCAGGGTGTAGCGGCCCTGGGCGGGCAGCGTGACCTCCAGCCGCGAATCTGAGTTGACGTAGTCGTCGTTGTAGCCCAGAATCTCGCCCGCCGCGTCCCTTAGCACCAGCACCGTGTCGAGCTGCCCGCCCACCGCTGCGTCGCCCCTGGCCGAGAGGCTGGCCCGGATTCTGTCGCCCGCCTGCCCCTGAAAGGCGAAGTAGTCCACGTCGCGGGGCTTGCCCGCAATGTAGGCCACAGAGGTCTGCGTGCCGTAGCTCAGGCTGGCCGCCGTGCCGGGGTCGTCGTTGGGTTCGTAGGGGTCCACCGGATGCAGGTCCACCGCGCCCCGGTCCAGGGTGTAGGTCTGCGCTGTGAGCAGCCCCGGCAGCAGCGTCAGGTCCGCACTCAGGCTGCCGCGCTCGCTCGCCTGCCCCCCGGTGACGTGCAGATCGGGGGCCGCCGCCAGTACCCGGTAGCTGCCCGGCTGCACCGCGTAAAAGCTGGCCTGCCCCTGGGCGTCGGTCCGGGCCAGGTAGACGGGGCCGCCGGGGTCACTGGAGAGCAGCGTCAGGTCGCCCAGCAGGGCCGGAACATCGCCGCCGGAGGTGTTGACTTTCAGGCTGATGATCGCCCGCGCGGCGGCGGCGGGTCGGGGGGCGGCCAGCAGGGCAGGCAGGCGGCCCAGGTCGAGCTGACCCAGGCCAGGTTGATTCTGACCGGAGCCGGGGGTTCCATATTCCGATGCCCGGCCCAGCAGCGTCCTGACCTGATACGGGTCGAGTCCCCTGTCTGCCCCCAGCAGCAGCGCCGCGCCGCCCGCCAGCAGCGGGGCGCTGAACGAGGTGCCGCTGTACAGCGCGTAGCTGCCAGCGCCCGCCGGAGCGCCCCAGCTGGAACGGGCCAGCAGCAGATCGAGGCCGGGCGTGATGGGCGCGGGGCCGTATCCATACGCCGAAAAACTGGCCCGGTTGCCTGCCAGGTCGCCCGCCACCGAGGCCAGCACGCCGGGATACATGGCGGGCTGCTGACGCTCCTGCCTGCCGGTGTTGCCCGCCGCCGCCACCACCGTGACGCCCCGGCTCAGGGCGTAGTCCGCAGCGGCCTTGAGCAGCGGGTCGTAACCAGAGCTGCCCCATGACAGGTTGATCACCTTCGCCCCGGCATCCACGCTCCAGACCACGGCGCGGGCGGCGTCGAAGCTGCCGACGAACTGCACGCCCGCACTTGTAGGCTGAAACACGGCGGCACTCAGAAAGCGGGCGTCCGGCGCGGCCCCCACGATGCCTGAGCCGTTCTGTGCCGCCACCGCCGCCGAGGCCACGGCTGTCCCGTGGTCCAGGTCCAGGTCGCCCACGCTGCCAGCGTCGGGGTTGCCTGCCATGCGTGACACCGCCGCCGTCCAGTCCTGGACAGTGGTGTACTCGGTGTTCAGCACCGGGTCGTAAGCCCGCCCGGCCCAGCGGCCCGACAGGTCGGGGTGGCCCACGTCGGCGGGCGCGTCCACGATGCCCACCGTGACCCCGGCCCCGCGCAGCCCGGCGTCCCAGGCGGCGCGGGCGTTGAGGTGGTTGGCGTCCAGGGCGTACTGCGGCAGACCGTCGATCATCTGGTTCACGGCCTGTGGCAGCAGTCCCGGCGCTCTGGCTTTCTCAAGCGCGCCTCCAGCCGGAACATCTGTTTGGGCGGCGGCGTAGACCACCTGCCCGGAAGCCATGAGAGCCAGTGCGGCGGCGGCGGGGTCGGGTCTTGGGCCGTTCAGGAAAACGAGCACGGCGTTCAGTGCGGGCAGCCGGGCCACCACGTTTCCGCCCACCAGCGCCGCCACCGGGTCGGCCCGCGACAGGTCGTTCAGGCCGACCACCAGAGTGGAATTCGCGGGGGTATTTGAGGCCTGACCGGGTACCGGGTTGGCCTGGGAGGGCGTCTGGCCCGAAGGCTGCTGAACCGGGGACTGCTGGCAGGCGCTGAGCGTCCCGAGCAGCAGGGCAGCGGATAAAAAGTGTTTCATGGCGCGGCTCCGGTGGTGGTTGTTCGGGTGGTGAACTCCAGCGAAGGTCCGCCTTCCAGGCAGGGGCCACCCGTCCCGATCTGACCAGCCCCGATCTGACCTGTCCGGATCTGGGCCGGGACCAGCGGCGCTGCCGGGCACGCCAGCGGCCCACCGGCCACCGGGTCGCTGTACACCGAGTAGGCCACCACCGGATTGGCTGCGCCGGGGGGCCGGGCCGGGTCCTGAAGGCGGAAGGCGGCGCTGCGCCCGAGGGTCAGGCGGTATCTGCGGGCGGGCTGCAACACGGTTCCGGCGTTGTTGAAATTGTGCGTCAGCGAGAGCTGTTCGGCCTGCGGGTCGTAGCCCACGCCGCTCAGGTTGCCCGCCGGGTTCAGGCTGCTGTAGACCAGGTCGTAGCCGCCGCCGCGCGCGACGAGCACCTGAAGGTCCGGCTGGCCCGTAGGTTGAGCGGTCTGTCCCAGCACCCGCCGCAGCTGCACGTCCGCGCTCCAGGGCACGCTGTTGCCCAGCAGATCGTCCTGCACGCCCAGCTGCGCCAGCACGCCACTCGCGCCGATGCTCTCCAGCGGGGCGTGCAGGGTGTACAGCGGGGCCAGCGGCAGCCCCGACTGGCCCGCTGCCGGAGAGATCAGACCGGGCCGGAAGAGGGGCAGCGGGTGAGTGCTGGCCGCGCCGCCCGTCTGGGTTCCCGTCTGGCTATCGGCGCGGTTCTGGCCCACTGCCGTGACCCGGTAGATGTAGTCCTGCCCGGCACGCAGGCTGGCGGAACTGTCCACGGCGCGGCACAGGCTGCCGTTGCAGCCGCCGGGGTCAGACAGGGCCACCCGCCGCCACAGGCCCGTCGCCGCCCCGGAACGCCACACCTCGAAGCCGCGCACCCCTGACAGGCTGGGCATGGTCCAGCTCAGCAGCACCTTGAGCATGCCGCCGGGCGCGGGCGTCGCCAGGGTGTAGGCCACGGCGCTCACGTCCGCCGGGGCGCTCACCGTTCCGCCCACCCCTCCCGCCACGGTCACGGGAATCAGCCGGGCCACCCGGTTGTTGTTGAAATCGGTGGCCGCCACCTCCAGCAACGTCTCGCCGCTCACGCTGCCCACGCCCAGGCTCAGCGGCCCGCTGTCTGCCACATCGGCCTGCGGATCGGCGCTGACCACTCCGCCTGCCGGGTGCAGCGGGGCCAGCGTGCCGTCATCTCCGGGCTGCAAGAGCGTGACCTCGAAGCCCCGCAGTGGGCGCTGGTGAGGGCTGGCGGGCATGGTCCGGACCCGCAGGTTCAGGCGGTCTGCAAAGGTCTGGGGCGTACCGGGCGACGTATTCTGGCTGACATCCGTCTGGCCCGTGTCGGTGCGGCTGATGCTCAGTTCGGGAACGCTCGACACGCCGCCAGGGTCGCGCACGGGAAGCTGGATGGCCGCGTACTCCAGGGGCGCTGCCTCGCGGGCCACTGTGCCCAGCAGCTCGGAGGCGGCGTAGCTGCTGGCCTCAAACCCCAGGTCGTACTGTCCGGCTGGAATGGTCTGAAAGGAAAAATGCCCGCCGCCGTCGGTCTGTGTCTGACCCACCGCCCTGCTGTGGTCGCCCGCCCGGTACAGCCGCACCCGGCTTCCAGCCACGGCGGCCTGCCCCTCGCCCTGCACCAGCACGCCCCCCAGGCTGGCCTGCCCGGTCCCCACGAGGCTGATGTCGCTGACGGGTTCATGTCCGCAGGCCGTGAGCATCAGCCCCAGCGCGACCAGGAAGGAAAAGTTCAGGACAGGCGAGAAATAGGTCATCGGGACGCTCCTGGGGACAGCTTTGACTCCATCCTAGGCGCTGGGTTGTCGCCGGGTATGAGCGGCGATGACCGGACGTTTATTCTCCGGCGGCTACTCTCCAACGGCCTCCAGAATTCTGCCGCGCTGGTAGAAGTCCCAGCACTCGGCGGGCCAGGTGGCGTAGATCAGGCGGCGGTTGTGGGTGTCGGCGGCGTCCAGGGCCATGCCGATGGCCTGAAAGAAGCGGCTGCCCTGCTCCTGCATGGCGCGGGCGGTCCAGTAGCTGGGGGCGGCCATCAGGGTGTCCAGCCTGGATTCAGGCGTTCCTGGCCTCGGGGCGTCGGGGAGGGTCACGCTCCAGTCTGACATTTCCGGGGCAGGCGGTGAATCCGTCCCGACGCCTTGGAGCGTTTGTCCGTTAAATGCCTGAAGAACAACGCTCCAGGTATACCACTCCTAGCCGCTCCAGCACGACATGTACTCGCTCCGCTCGGTCATAAAAACGCCGTATGTTCTTATGAAAAATGCTTTAAACTGGCCGCCAGATGCTGCACCCTGAAGTCTTTACCATCGCCAGCCTGTTTAAGAGAGCAGAGGTACGATTCTGGCTGATCGGCGGTCAGGCGACAGAACTGGTCTGCGGTTCCAGTCATGAACACGGTCTGCGCCCGCACGACGACCTCGACTTTTTCCTTCACGCTGACGATGCTGCCCGCGCTGTGGGCGTGCTGGAGGCGTCTGGGTTTGAATACGCGCACGGCGGTCTGCAAGAGGGTGACCTGTTCCTGAGATGCGGCGAACTGCTGCTGGACCTGATTCCGATTCTGCCCGCTCCGCCGCGCACGTTGGGCAGTCTGGAAGGCGTCGAGTGGCCTCCTGACCTGCTGACGGTCCACATCGTGCGCGGTGTGCCCACCCTGACCCCGGCCATGCAACTCGCCATGAAGCGGGCCGTGTCGCAGTTCTACGGCCTGCCGCTGCGCCCCAGAGACCTGCTGGACGAGGTGGCGCTGCTGGCACTGCTAGCCTGAGCCATGTCTGCTGAAGTGCGTCTCGACCTGACCAGCCCCGACTTCGTGCGCGACCCCTATCCCGAACTGGCGCGGGCGCGTGAGGCCACGCCCGCCTTCTGGCAGCAGGACCGCCTGTTTCTGACCCGCTACGACGACATCGCCCGCGTGCTGAAAGACAGCCGGCATTTTGGGCGGGCGCTGTCGCTGCTGTCGCGTGACGAGCTGCCCGTCTCTGAACTGCGTGTCTCTGAACTGCAAGACCCGCGCCGCGCCGCCTTCGACGCCTTCAACACCAACCACATGCTCGACAGCGAGCCGCCCAAGCAC
>JANXWI010000371.1 GCA_025351205.1 Deinococcus sp. | reverse complement strand
GAGAATGGAGGGACGCCCTGGTTGTTCTCTCGTACCGGAATTTGGACAACTGCTTTAGGCGGTTGCGCCCAAAGCAGGCATCAGCACCTATGTGGTGGTGCCCCAGGGCACCGTGGCGGCCAGAGTCGGGGCGGCGAGCAGCAATCTGGCCGTGGTGGCAGGCAAGTTCTACTCGGCGGTCTGGAACGGCAAGGCGTTCAAGCTGCTGACCGACGCCAGCGCCGATGACCGGGCCAAGGCGCTGATCACGGTGTACAACCTGAGCAGCGTCCCGGCCATCGACCTGAAAACCGCCGACGGCAAGCTGAGCGTGGTGAGCGGCGTGAAACCCGGTGAGAGCGGCAACCGGGCCGTGAACGGCATTACCGTGGACCTGGCGGTGTTCAGTGGCAGCAAGGCGCTCGCCACCTTCAAGGGCGCGGCCCTGGAGCGCGGCAACGCCTACGCTATTGTCCTGACCAGGGACGGCTTCAGCATGACGCTCAGCAGCACCACGACCAAGTAAGCACGGCCAAGTAAGATTGGCAGAGAGCAGGCCAGCAGGCACGCCGCCGGGGGGTCAGGCATGGTTTTCAGCAGCGATATTTTTTTGTTCGCCTTCCTGCCTGCCTTCCTGGCGGTGTATTACCTGCTGCCCTTCCGGGCCAGGTCGGCCTGGATTCTGCTCGGCAGCTACGCGCTGTACTCGTGGTGGCGGCTCGACTTCCTGTGGCTGCTGATCGCCGTGAGTACCGCCGCCTACCTGTTCGCGCTGGCGATTGCCAGGGCACAAGGACCGCGCCGTTTCCAGCTGCTGAGTGTATCCGTGGTGCTCAACCTTCTGGCGCTGGGCTACTTCAAGTACGCCAATTTCGGGATCGAAAGCTTCAACGCGGCCATCACGGCGGTGGGGTTTCAGCCCTTCAGCTGGTCGCCCATTTTGCTGCCCATCGGGCTGAGTTTTTTTATCTTTCACGCCATCAGCTACCTGGTCGATGTCTACCGTGAGGAAGAACCGCCCACCCACAACTTTCTCGACTTCGCCGCCTTCATCGCCCTGTTTCCGCACCTGATCGCCGGGCCGGTGCTGAAGTACAACCTGCTGGCCGGGCAGTTCCGGGCACGCAGGCACACCCTGGAAAAATTCAGCTACGGGGCCACCCGTTTCATGACCGGTTTTGCCAAGAAGGTGCTGATCGCCGACAGCATCGCGCCGCTGGTCAGGGCCGCCTTCGAGACGCCCAGCCCCACCTTTGCGGACAGCTGGCTGGGGGCGCTGGCCTACACCCTGCAACTGTATTTCGACTTCTCGGGCTACAGCGACATGGCCATCGGGCTGGCGGCCATGATGGGCTTCAAGTTTCCGGAAAACTTTAACCACCCGTACATCTCGCGCAGCATCACCGAGTTCTGGCGCAGGTGGCACATGAGCCTGAGCAGTTGGCTGCGCGAGTACCTGTACATCGGGCTGGGCGGCAACCGGAAGGGCAGAGGGCGCACCTACATCAACCTGGCACTGACGATGGTGCTGGGCGGGCTGTGGCACGGTGCCAACTTCACCTTCATTCTCTGGGGGGCGTGGCACGGCGGTATTCTGGCGCTGGAACGGCGCATGAAGGAGGCCAATCTACGTCAGCCCAGCCCGGCCTGGCTGACCATTCCGGGCACGCTGCTGCTGGTGATGCTGGGCTGGGTGATGTTCCGGGCCGACAACGTGCCTGGCGCCCTGCGGATGTACAGAGGAATGTTCGGCCTGAACGGCATAGGGCTGAGCGACACCCTGGCGTGGCAGGTACGCGGCAGCGAACTGGTCACCATGCTGCTGGCCGTGGCGCTGGTGTTCGTGGCCCCCTGGTGGGGGAGCCGGGTGGGCGACGTGGGAGGCCAGCTGATGCGGCCCCGCGCGGCGACGGCGGCCACCCTGACGCTGATGCCGCTGTTCGTGCTGGCGATTCTCAAGCTGAGCGCCCAGAGCTACACGCCCTTTCTGTACTTCCAGTTCTGAGGTGGTGGTGGGCACGGACGTGGCGATCTTTATCACCGGCCTCAGCACCGGGGATTCAATTCGTGAAACGGAACTCTTCAGCCAAAGACTCTCGGACGTTCCCCGCCCTACGTCGTCGCACCACGCTTGGCTTTCTTCCCCAGCGGGAGCAGCGGCGCAGGTATGCCACCCTGATCCTCACCCGCCCGCTGTTCGGTGGCTGCAATCAGAACACTTCCGGCAGGCCCGATCATCCCGATGGTCAGGGCCACGTCCAGCGCCCGCACACTGATTTCGGCCCCGGTGGCCCCCTGCCATTCGGGACCGCTCAGGCGGTGCTCCATCCACTGCCCCAGCACCACGCCCGGCTGTACGGCGCAGTCCAGGTGCTGCTCACGGTAGCCGTCAGCGGCTCGGGGCATGAACACCGACGCCTGCATGAGTGACGCACCGCCAGAACCACCGCGCTGAACCGGGTCGGCCCTGACCGGAATCAGCCGGAGTGGAAAAGGCGTTTGGGTGGGACGCAACTCTTCTCCGCCGCCGAACACGTCAAGCCGCCAGACCAGCCTCAGCTCACCGCTCAGGGGCCGGGGCCAGTCAAGGCACAGGGTCAGCGTCTGCGGGTGGCCGTATCTCCCGTCGCTCATGACGTTCAGCCAGCCCGCCTCCAGCGAGACGGTGTAGCCCTGGTGAGACACCGTGTTCTGCGCCGAGACCGCCAGCCGCGCCGGTTCGGTGACCACGGGCAGGGCATCGGCTGTATCCGGGGTGGCCGGACGGGTGCCGATCCTGTTGCCGCTGGCAGAATGTGCGGGCAGCGTGCCCTGGTCCAGCAGCGGGCTGTCCTGTGGCAACGACGCCCGGTACTGCGCCCAGAGCTGCTGGGCCTGCTGTGCCAGCCCGGCCCGCTCGGCGTAGTACGACGCCAGCCCCGGTTCGCTAGAGGCCAGCGCGGCGCTCAGGCGGCGGCGCACGTCCTGGCGAACGAGCTGCGGCAGCTGTCCGGCCAGCGTCACCCGCAGGGCCTCACGGCGAAACATGTACTGGGTGTCGGCTTCCGGCATCAGCCTTAGCGGCGTCAGGTCGCGCAGCGACAGGGCCAGGCCCGGATCGACCTCCATCAGAATCTGACGCTCGATGGCCTGACACAGCAGGGCGTCGGCGTCGCTCTCCCCTTCCAGATTCAGGACCGCCTGGGCCACCTCACGGTCAAACACCCCGTTGATCACGCTCAGGCGGCTCATGGCGTCGCGCAGCGCATCGTTCCAGCCTTCCGGCTCGCTGCGCAACGTGTCGCGCACCGCCTGAGGCAGCGCGGCGTGAACCAGGGCGGTGCCGCCCAGTTCGGCGTGGCTCAGGGCGGAGGCGGCGGGAAGGCCGCGCAGCAGGCTCAGCAGGTGCAGCGGGTTGCCCTCGCTGCGCTGGGTCAGCCGGGAGGCCAGAGACTGAAGCCGCAGCGGCACCTCGCCCGGATACCGCGACAGCAGCGCCTGTTGCACGCTATTCAGAGTCACGGGCGGCAGGGCCAGCACCCGGATGCCCGGCAGACGGCGCAGCAGGGTGCGGGTCACGGGCCGCCGGGAAGGCTCCTCGCGGCCCAGCAGCAGCACCAGCCGCGCCGGACCAGGGGACGGCAGGCCGGAAGACGGCGGAGTGGAGAGGGAGGCAGCGGGCGCAGACGCGCCGGGGGGCACCGGGCTGGCCGACATCTGGCAGATCAGTTCCAGCATTCCGGTCAGCTCCGGGGGGGCGTCGTGAACCTCGTCGAGCAGCAGCAGCAGGGGCTGACCCAGCTGCGAGAGGGCCACGGCCACCTTGACCATGTCTTCCTCGATGGCTCCGGGCTGGAGCAACACCTGGCGCAGCAACGGCACCTGATCCGGCTCGGCCAGCCGCATGAGCGACTGCGCCAGCGCGGCCAGCAGCAGCCTGCCGGAGCGGGCCGCCGTCAGGCGCAGTACCTCCCAGCCTGCGGGGAGCGTACACGCCAGACGTTCGGCCAGGTAGGTCTTGCCGCTTCCAGGCGGACCGTGCAGCAACACGGTCTGCGGCTGGTTGGCGAGCAGCAGGGCCTGAAGCTGGCGCTCCTCGTTGGGGCGGGCAAAGTGGGGTTCGCTGTGCAGGTCGCTGCCGGGCGTTTCTGCGGCGGGCAGCCCAGTTGCAGTCGGGCCAGCTTCAGGCAGCCCGGTTACAGCTGGTGCGGCGGAACGGTGAGCGCTCCTGCGATCCGGACCCCTGACGACGCCGCGTGGCGCGGACCCCTCGCCCGTACGCTCATGCTGACCCGCTCCGGCCTGCCCAGCCCTGAGCTGATCTGCCCTGAACTGCTCGGCGACCATGTGCAGCGGCGAGGCGTTGCGGGCAAACTGGGCGGAGGTCTGGGGCTGGCCTGCGGCGCGCGCCATCGGAACCAGCGGCAGGGCCTCGTTGATCATCTCCTCGGTCAGCAGTTCGGCA
>JANXWI010000369.1 GCA_025351205.1 Deinococcus sp. | reverse complement strand
CAGCGCGTCCTGCTCCTCGCTGATCACCACCTGCAAGCGTTTGCGTTCCTTCTTGGGCATTCCTGACCTCTTGTAGCTGACGTTTCAGACGATGGAGAGCCAGCTGCGTTCCTGAGCGTATCCTGCTGGGCGTGTTGTTTTTGCTGCCGCTGTCAGGCTGCTCTCACAGGCACTCCAATTGACAGGCACTTCAATTGACAGGCACTTCAATTGACAGAGCAGCCGGGAACGCACGGCAGGCGGCATGGTATCAGCTTCTCATCAGGCTATCACGCAGAGATGGGGTACTCAAGCGAGCTTTTCAGTGCTGTGAGACGCTCACTCCGGGCAAGCCCCTGAAACGGCCCGGCTTCCCAGGCCTGGTGTACCGCGCTGACATGCAACCCTGATACTCAGCAGAGCGCTTGCCCCCTGGGCGTGACCCGCCTGACGCGCCGCCTAGAGCGTAGCATGTGGCTGAGACAACCCTCCGGCTGAGGTGAACACATGGCTGAAGCACCTGTGTAGCTGAAGCAACCGTCTAGCTGAAACAACTCAGTAGACACACCTGAGTATAGTGTGTAAGATGCAGAAGAAGCAGATGCCCCCTGGCCCTCACGTTTCGTTTTCAGGGTTGCTTCTCGTCTTCATCCGCTCTTATGATGCTTTTGGCCTTTTCCACAGGAAGAGCCGCCTGTTCAAAAAGGATTTTAATGCTCCAGCTCACCCCTCTGCATATCGTCGGTGGCCGCTCTCTGCAAGGCGAATTCGCCGTCCAGCCCAGCAAAAACGCCGCGTTGCCGATTATTGTCGCCAGTCTGCTGAGCCGTGAGCCGGTGCGCCTGAACGGCATTCCCAGGCTGTCTGACATCTACACCATTCTGGAGATCGTGTCGCACCTGGGCACCCGCCACGTTTGGGAAGGGCCGAACACCCTGACGCTGCACACCCCCGACATCCTGAACACCGAGACGCCGTACTCGCTGGTGTCCAAGATGCGGGCCAGCTTCATCGTGATGGGGGCGCTGCTGGCGCGTGCCGGAGAGGCCACCGTGAGCATGCCGGGCGGCTGCGCCTTCGGACACCGTCCGGTGGACCAGCACGTCAAGGCGTTCCGCGCGTTCGGCATCGACCTCGACGAGGAGGGCGGCAACTTCGAGGCCCGCCGCGTGGCCCCGCTGTCGGGCCGCTACACCTTCGAGATGCTGAGCGTGGGCGCGACCCAGAACGCCATTCTGGCAGCGGCGCTGGGCACCGGTCAGGTGGTGCTGGAAAACGCCAGCATCGACACAGACGTGGTGGACATGATCGGCTTTCTGAACAGCCTGGGCACAGACATCCGGGGAGCGGGAACGCACACCATTACCGTCACGGGCGTGCGTGCCCTGCGCGGCGGCGAGTACACCGTGATTCCGGACCGCATCGAGGCCGGGACCATGATGATCGCGGCGGCGGCGACCCGCAGCCAGCTCACGCTGACCGGCGTGCGGCCCGGGCACCTGCGGGCGCTGAGTACGAAGCTGAGCGAGATGGGCGTGAACATTCTGGAGGGCGAAACCACCCTCTCGGTGGACGCCCGCAGCGGCCTGCTCGTTCCCACCGACGTGGTGACCGGCTCGTTCCCCGGATTTCCCACCGACATTCAGCCGCAGATGAGCGCCCTGCTCGCCACCGTGCCCGGCACCAGCGTGGTGACCGACGGCGTGTATACCGACCGCCTGACGCACGTGATGGAGCTGAGCCGCATGGGCGCCAGCATCCGGGTCAGCGGGCACACCCAGACCATCCAGGGAGCCGCGCTGCACGGCGCGCCCGTGAAGGCCGCCGACATCCGGGCCGGGGCCGCGCTGGTGGTGGCCGCGCTGGCCGCCGAGGGCGAGACGGTCATCGACGGCATGCAGTACATCAACCGTGGCTACGAGAGGTGGGCCGAGCGCCTGCGGGCCATCGGAGCCAGCGCGGTGCAGGCCGAGCCGGTGCTTGCCAGCGCGATGGACTGAAACAGGCCGTACAGCGTTCCAGACGCATTTCTTGTCCCCATCTGTCACCCGGCAGGTGGTTTTTTTTGTCCAGGCCGCCTGTCGTCAATAGAGCATTTGTCAAAAATGCTTTCTCTTTTTGACCGAGCGGGCAGGCGTCGTGTACGGCGTCCGTTCTGCCCAAGAACTGGAAGGAGTGAATTTAGTGGAGCATTGGGCATGATGGAGCTGACAAAAGGCAGTTGTTTTGGCAGTGGAATTATGACAAATGCTCTAGTGTTGGACAGTCTTTCGGGACAGGATGAAGCGGATCAAGTAAAGGCTGTCTGGGACGCTAAGTCCACCCATTCCCTCTCTTCGAGCGACCAAGCGTGGTCAACCGCGCTGATGTGGTCAAGAAGCTGGACCAGTCCCAACCTCCCCACTCAAAGGGGAGGAGTGGCGTGGTCATCCGCGTCCGTTTACGACGAGGGAGGGGCTAAAAACGTTGTGTTTGTCGGCATTGAATTTTTCGTTTTGCAAACTGGCCGCACGGTTGCTATGGCGCACGCTTCCAATGTGGCCCGGTTTCTTCGGTTAGCATTGTTTTCCTGACAACCCGTTCACCTGCGGCACCCACCGCTATACTTGAACTCAGTTCAACGATTCGTTCCTGCTTGCCCGGTCCCAGGAGGACACCTTGCTGCCGCTCAGTTCCAAAATCCTGTTCTTTCTGTTTGCGCTTCTTTTCGGCGGGCTGGGCCTGTGGGGCTTCTACCGCCTGTACCTGAGGGTGCGCCGGGGCAGCCGCGCCACCGAGCTGCGGGCCGACGTTCTGGGGTCGCGCCTGCTGTACGCCCTGCGCGTGTCGCTGACCCAGGAGCGCACCTTCCGGCGGCGCACGGCCATCAGCGTGCTGCACAGCTTTATCTTCTACGGCTTCGTGTATTACCTGCTGGTGAACGTGATAGACGGCCTGGAAGGCTACTTTGCGTTCAGCATTTTGAGCAGCAACCCGCTGGGGGCCGTGTACAACCTGCTGGCCGACCTGCTGAGCTTTGGCGTGCTGCTGGGCGTGGTCAGTCTGGTGGTCAGGCGATTGCTGTTGCCCGCCCGCCGCGACTTCCGTTTCAACGCCAAAACATTGCTGCACCCCCAGATCAAGAACCGCTACATCCTGCGCGACAGCCTGATCGTGAGCAGCTTTATCACCTTCCACGTCGGCTGCCGCATCGTCGGGCAGGCGGCCAAGCTGGGCATGGAGGGGGGCGACGGCTGGCAGCCGCTGACCAGTGCCGTGTCACGCCTGCTGTTTTCGGGGGCCAGCGAGCAGGCGCTGTACGGCTGGCGCGTCTTCGGGTACTGGGGCGCGCTGGGCAGCGTGCTGGCCTTCCTGGCGTACTTTCCGTACACCAAGCACATTCACATCTTCATGGCCCCGGTCAACTACTTTTTCAAACGCCCGGTGGGCAGCGGCGTGCTGCCGCCCATGCCGAATCTGGCAGCGGCGATGGAGGCCGAAGAACCCCGTCTGGGCGCCGAGAAACTGGAAGATTTGGAATGGCCCCGGATGCTCGACGCTTACGCCTGTATCCAGTGCAACCGCTGCCAGGACGTGTGCCCGGCCAGCGCGACGGGCAAGGCGCTCAGCCCGGCGGCGCTGGAGATCAACAAGCGCATGGGACTGAACGTCATTTCTGGACACGCTAGCCCCTTTACTCTCCAGACCTCGGCCTTCGAGACCGGCGCGGCGACGGCCCGCCCGCTGCTCGAATTCGCCATCTCGCCCGAGGCCGTCTGGGGCTGCACCACCTGCGGGGCCTGCATGGAGGTCTGCCCGGTGCAGGACGAGCAGATGCTCGACATCATCGACATCCGGCGCAACCTGGTGATGGTGCAGGGCGAGTTTCCGCCGCAGCTTCAGAGCGCCTTCCGGGGCATGGAGCGGGCCAGCAACCCCTGGGGCCTGTCGCGCGACAAGCGGCTGGAATGGGCCGAAGGTCTGAAGGTGCCGACCATCGACGAGAACCCCGCGCCCGACCTGATCTACTGGGTCGGCTGCGCCGCCGCCTACGATCCGGGGGCGCAGAAGGTGGCCCGCAGCTTCGTGCAGCTGCTCGACCGGGCGGGCGTGAACTACGCCGTGCTGGGCAAGAAGGAGGCCTGCACCGGAGACAGCGCCAGGCGGGCCGGAAACGAGTTCCTGTACCAGACGCTGGCCGAGGAAAACGTGGCAATGTTGAATATGGTCAGGCCCAAGCTGATCGTGGCGACCTGCCCGCACTGCATGAACGCCATCGGGCACGAGTACAGGCAGCTGGGCGGCAACTACCAGACCATGCACCACACCGAGTACCTGGAGATGCTGATTGCCCAGGGCAGGCTGGAAGCGGCCCCCCTGGACGCGAACGTGACCTACCACGACCCCTGCTACCTGGGCCGCCACAACGGCGTGTACGACGCGCCCCGGCACGTGATCGAGGCGCTGGGCGTCGAGATTCTGGAACTGGAACGCAGCCGCAACAACAGCTTCTGCTGCGGTGCGGGCGGGGCGCAGTTCTGGAAGGAAGAGGAAGAGGGCGACGGGCGCATCTCAGACAACCGTTTCAATGAGATTCAGGCCCGGCTCGATTCGGCCACCGAGAATGCTCAGGCACATGCGGAAGGAAAAGGGAAAATATTGGCTGTCGGTTGCCCCTTCTGCAAGGCGATGATCAACAGTTCGCCCGCCAAGCAGAACCGTGACGACATCGTGGTGAAGGACGTGGCCGAGCTGCTGCTGGAAGGCGTGATGAGAAAGAGCGGCGACGATGTGGTGTCCACCGGCCCCGTGCCCGGCGCGTCCCCGCTGGAGCAGCCGGAAGTGGTCAGCGCCCCCACCGCCCAGATGCCGATGGCCCAGGGTCACGGCGATCTGAACGCCCCCGAAACATTGGTGGTGGGCGAGACGGCAGCCGAGGTGGTCAACGCACAGCCGGAAGTGACGGTGGCAGACGAGGCCGCCCCGGTGATCTCCCGCAAGGCCTGGAAGCCCAGACCAGGGGTTGACGACGTGAGTCCGGCCCCAGTTGCACAGACGCCCGCACCGACTCCCGAAGCTCCGGCCCGCAGAGCCTGGAAGCCGAAGGGGGGAGACGACGTGTCGGCCATTCCGGTGGTCGAGAACGCAGTTCCAGAGGTTTCAGCTGCCTCAACTCCGGCTCCTGTTGCTCCTGCCCGGCCCAAATGGGGGGCCGCGAAGGCCGTGCCTGCGCCCATCGAAGCGGTGGCTCCAGCTGAAGTTCAGGCTGACGCGCCTGCTGTCGCCCTGCCAGAAACCGACACGGTTCAGGCGCTTCCTGCACGTCCTAAATGGGGCGGCAGGTCGAGCGCGGCCACCCCGCCCGCTGCTGTTCAGGCGGCTCCAGTTGAGACTATGCCCGTTCAGGAGACTGCGCCTGTGTTGGAGAGCGCGCCCGCTCAGGACAGTCCATCTCAGACCGATACGGTTCAGGCCGAGGTGCTGGCCGCCCCGGAGCGCAGGAAGTGGACGCCGAAAACCCAGGCTGCTGAATCTGCTCAGGAGGTTCTGACCGCCGCACCCGCTGAGACTGCCGTTCCCGCCCCTGTTCCAGAATCTGCACTGACCCCTTTAATCCCGGCTGAACCTCCGGCTGGGCGTCCGAAGTGGGTGGGCAGGGCGCGCGCCGAGGCTGGCAGTGCTGAACCCGCGAACATGCAGACCCGTTCGCAGGCTGCCAGTTTACAGGCTGGCAGTTCTCAGGCTGAACCTGTGGAACCTGATCTGGCCAAGCCTGATGTCCATTCGGAGGCGACCCCGCCCGAATCTGCACCATCTGAAACGGGACGCAGGAAGTGGCAGCCCAAGAAGTCCTGAACTTAGAAA
>JANXWI010000363.1 GCA_025351205.1 Deinococcus sp. | reverse complement strand
CGTGATCTACGTGCCGCGCAGCCACGAGATGGTCAGCCCCGTCGTGAACGTGGTGGCGCTGCAACTGCTGGGCTATTTCACGGCCAGCCATCTGGGCCGGGACGTGGACAAACCCCGCAACCTCGCCAAGAGCGTGACCGTGGAATAGAGCAGTTCTCCGAGTGGAGCCGACGAAGAGCTGTTTTCTCGTCAGCTCCCCTATTTTCTCGGTCGGAGAAGCGCTTTTCTTGTCGAGAACAGCGCCCATGACGATGCTTGGCCGCCTGTTTGCTCAGCGGTAACGCATTCTCTCGGCGCCAGCCCTGTGTACCAACGGCCCTGTGTAAGACTCAAGAGTTGCAAAGCTGCATAACACACAAAAAGCACGTCTGGAACGTACTTTTGTTGTTTCTGTGACAAAATCAATTGAAGCCGTTCCAGACGCCCTCGAACTCTACCGTGCCATCAACATGAAATTGAAGCCCTTACATCGCCGTGTCTACGCCGGGTTGCTGGATCTCTTCCTGAGCACCGAGCGGCGGACGTTGCTCCGGGGCGTTGAGAGCGTATCTGCCAGCACTGTCAGTCGATGTCTGAATACCCTGACGGAGACACTCAAACTGGCTCAGCATCTGTGGACGTGGCAGGCCAAATGTCTTCGGAAGTATGCCAGAACATGTCAAGGTCGCACCCCTTGGCTGGTGATCCGAGTGGACTCGACGAGCATCGAGAAAACGGGCAGGAAACTGCCGTATCTACGTACAGTGAATGCCGTTCACGGCATTCATCTGGTGATCCTGCACGCCAGCGTAGGGAAGCTGAGCTTCCCCATGGGTCACGAGATTTACGATCCAGCTCACCCTGAAGTGACCCCGATCATGCTGGCCGCTCGCCTGATTAAACGGCTTCATCCCTTTCTCTGGGGCGACTTCCAGCTTCTTGGGCAGAACGGACGCGCTTCAGCACGCCTGCCCGCAGTTCGTGGTGATGGATTCCGGCTTCTACAGTGGTGAGTTTCTGGATCTGCTGCGCTGGTGGGGGTTCGAGCACATCCGTGTTGGTGGCCGCAGCAACCTCAAGCTTCGTGATGGGCGAACGTTGAATCACGCCCGGAAAGGTGAACAGGTCGAACCCGATTCGGCTCCGGGTCGGTCACTGTTCGTGTCTTGGGTCGATCTGCCCCGCGACGGAAAAACCAAACGGTTTTCCGTGCTCGATACTCTGCCTGGCACGGCACGGACCTTGACCCGGCGCCATAAACGCCGCTGGCTGATCGAATCGTTCTTCAAGTCCGCCAAACACGACTTCGGCCTCAAAGAAACCCGTCTCCGTTCGGAGACGGGCATCAAGAACTGGCTGCTGTTGGTGATGCTCAGTGCGTCCCTTGCATTAACGGGAGCAGGAGAAGGTACGCCCTTGTGCGGTATGGACGCGCAGGCGGCGCTTCTTCTTGACGAGAACAGCGCGCCTGGGCACGCTTCGCCGCTTGGGCAGAACGGACCCCCAGTAGGGGCCTGCCCGCTTTTCCGACTGTGCGGGAATTGAGCGGAATCCGTATCAGACGCCGCCCAGAACAGGTCGCCAGGAGGCCGGGACACTGTCTCTTGACGCCCGGAGAAAAGCTGAACGCCCAGTTGCTCAGAGGGCAGTCTGAAGGGCTGCCTTCATTAATCAGACCTTTACCAATGAGATGTGCGTTTTTCCCTTGCAGAACTTTTCCTCTGTAAAAGACAATGGACGGCGACAATGAACGCGTCCAAAGATGTTTGCAGCGGGAAAAGATGACCCTGGCCCACGCCCTGAATCTCCTGGATCAGGCGTTCATCAATTTCAGCATCCTGGTGGGCATGGTGTCTCTGCTGGGTCTGAGTTACCCCTACAGGAGCGCCGAGAAGCCTGTTCACAGGGTAAGCCGCTGGCTGCTGCTGGCCGGGGCTGGGACCCTGCTGCTGCACCACTCGATGGAGCTGAGTCCCGGCGTGAGGACCGACCTGCGCTTTCTGCCGGTGGCGCTGGCGACCCTGCTCGGCGGGCCGCTGTACGGGCTGTCCATGAGCGTGCCGATGATGGTCTACCGGTTCGCCCTGGGAGGTGCGGGGGTCTGGCCCTCGGTGGTGGCACTGGCCTTCACCATCGGCGCGACCCTCCTGATCTCAAAACGGCGCAGTCTGTTTCAGCTCAGCCCCTGGGAACTGTTCAAGTCGGGTTCTCTGGTCATGCTGGCGGGCAACCTGTCCTACCTGCTCATACCGGGTAACCTGCCGGTTCTGTTCCTGAGCTGGCCGATCAAGGCTCTGAGCATGGTGATCGTCATCGTGCTGCTTCAGACGCGCTTCCGGCTGGTCGGTTCGTTTCAGGACTACCGCAAGATGGCCTTTACCGACAAGCTGACCGGGCTGAGCAACCGCCGCCAGTTCGACGAGGATCTGAAGTCCGGCCAGGCCGAGCCGCCCGCCTTTCTTCTGCTGCTCGACATCGACCATTTCAAGGCGGTCAACGACCAGTTCGGGCACGGGTTCGGCGATCAGGTGCTGGCCCTGACCGCACAGGTGCTGCGCGACAACCTGCGTCACTGGGACGGGGCCTACCGTTACGGCGGCGAGGAATTCGCCGTGTTGCTGCGTCACTGTACCCCTCAGCAGGCCCGCATGGTGGCCGAGCGGATGCGCCAGAACGTCGAACAGAACCTCCTGCTGACCCTCGAGTGCCTCGTCACCGTGTCGATTGGCGCTTGCAGCCTGCCTCCACGGATACAGCCGGGCGTCAGCCTGCAAGCGGCAGACAGCGCGCTGTATACCGCCAAACACGCGGGGCGAAATCAGGTGGTCTGGTCGGAACGCGCCCCCGAGGCAGCCCGGAGAGAAGTGGTGCTGGGCTGATCGGTGCTGGGCTGACCGGTGTTGGGCTGATCGGTGTTGGGTGAGTCAGCGTTGGGCCGCACATCAGTCGCCAGGGGCGGCAGTGCGCGCTCATGGTCCTCGATCAGGCCGCCGCCCAGCAGCCGGGATCCGGCGTACAGCACCGCGCTCTGGCCAGGGGCCACCGCGAACTGCGGCTCCTCGAACATCAGCTCAAAGCCGTGTTCGTCGGCACAAACCACCCGCGCTCTGACCGGCGTGGCCCGGTAGCGCACCTGCACTTCCAGTTCGGTGGGCAGCTCGCCGAGCGGCAGCAGGTAATTGGCCCCCGACGCCTTCAGGCTTCTCCACTGGCAATCAGCGTGATCGCCCACCCAGACGGTGTTACGCTCAGGGTCCAGGTGAACCACGTGCCGTACCGTATGCGTCTGAAACAGGCCCAGGCCCTTCTTCTGACCCAGGGTGTAGAACTGCGTGCCCTGGTGCTGGCCGACCTGTTCGCCCGTAGAAATCTCGCGGACGTCGCCCACACGGCGCGGCACATGTTCGCCCACGTACGCCTGCACCGTTCCGGGCACAAAGCAGATGTTCTGACTTTCCGGCTTCTGGGCGGTGAGCAGGCCGTACGCTGCGGCCAGTTCGCGCACACGGGGCTTTTCCATCTCGCCCACCGGAAACAGGATGTGCGGAAGCGCGTCTACCGGCGTGCCCCACAGAAAATAGGTCTGGTCTTTGCGCGGGTCGTCGCCCCGGTGAAACTCCGTGCCCGAAGCAGTATCCACCCGCTTGACGTAGTGCCCGGTGGCCACGTAGTCGCAGCCGAGCATCTTTGCCTTCTTCACCAGCTCGTCGAACTTGACCTTGGTATTGCAGCTGACGCAGGGGTTTGGGGTGCGCCCAGCGGCGTATTCGGCCAGAAACGGCCCAACGATGTGGCGCTGAAACTGTTCGCGGTAGTCGAGCAGGTAAAACGGCACGCCCACCTGATCGGCCACGCGCCGGGCCTCGTAGGCGGCGTCAGGTGAGCAGCACGAGTCGAAGGTGTCGGTCTTCTTGTCGTCGGGCCAGAAGCGCATCATGGCCCCGATCACGCTGTATCCCTGCTCCTTGAGGAGTGCCGCCGACACGCTCGAATCGACGCCGCCCGACATGGCGCACAGCACTTTTTTGCCTGGCAACACCGTCTTGCCTGGCTGCACTGCCTCGCCCGGCGGCACTGTCTCACCTGAATGGTCTGTCCTGCCTGCCGGAAACGTCACCGCAGGAGTGTAACAGGCGCGGCGCGGCGCAATGGTGACAGCGAGCGTGTGGCCCGTGTCCCGTCGCTTGTGGGAACAGCAGGCTGGGCTTCAGGTACGCTGGACGCCATGTCCGCCTTCACCTCAGATGCACCGCCCCCACTCAGCGATACACAGATGAGACAGGCCGCCGACAGGTTCGGCACGCCGCTCTACGCCTACAGCGCTCCCGTACTTGACGCCGCGATTGTACGGGTGCGGGCCGCCTTCAGCGACGCCCGCATCTGGTACGCCATGAAGGCCAACCCCAACCTGACGCTGCTACGGCGCATGCACTCGGCGGGCGTGGGCTTCGAGTGCGTCTCGCTGGGTGAGCTGGGACGAGCTGTGAAGGTGGGCGCGGGCGGCCAGGAGATATTGGTAAATGGCCTGGCCAAGACAGACGACGAGTACCGGCTGGGCGGCGAACTGGGAGCAACGTTTATCGTGGACCGCCCGGAGGAGGTGGGCCTGCTGCCGCCTGCCTCACGTGTGCTGGTGCGCGTCAACCCGGGGCTGAGCGTGAGCACCCACGACCACCTGGCGACGGGCGCGGCAGACAGCAAGTTCGGTGTGCGGCCAGACCAGCTGCCAGAGACGGTCTCGGCGCTCCGGTCAGGGGGCCACATCCTGCGCGGGCTACACCTGCACATCGGCAGCGCGATTCGTGACACGGGCGACTTCGGCGCGGCCTTCGGGCGGGTAGCGGCGCTGAGCGCCCTGACCGGAGAACTGGAGGTCCTGGACGTGGGCGGCGGCTGGGGCCTGGACGCCGATCTGCACGGCATTGCCGCCGAAGCCAAAAAGGCGGCGGCCAGCTTCGGGGCGGCCCTGTGGGCCGAGCCGGGGCGCTACCTGGTGGCGCACTCGGGCGTGCTGCTCACGCGGGTGATGGGACACAAGGCGACCGGGCGCGAGTTCACGCTGACGGACGCGGGCATGACCGAGCTGCTGCGCCCCATGCTCTACGGCGCGGTGCATCCGGTGCGGGCGCTGTGGAACAGCAGAGCGGGGGAAGACGAGACCTCTCTCTCCGACCTGGCCGGACCCGCCTGCGAGAGCGGCGACCTGCTGGGCCGTGACGTGACCCTGCCCAGCGGGGCGGTGCGCGGCGACCTGCTGGCCCTGCTGGACGCCGGAGCCTACGGGGCCGCCATGAGCAGCAGTTACCTGACCCGTCCGCGCCCCGCCGAGGTGCTGTGGGACGGTTCGGACTGGGTGGTGATGCGGCGGCAGGAAACGGTGCAGGACATATGGGCGGCTGAAGAGTAGAGGCGAGAACACCACACCGCCATACTGAGCACGACCTTTCCCATCAGGAGCCGGCCAGCTGCGCCAGGATCCTGGCGATGCGGCGCTGGCGGGTGTCGTCCGTCCTGGCGTCTTCTACTTGCCGGGCCGCCTCCTTCTGCCGAGAGGGGGCCAGCGCGTCGTAGGCGACCCTCAGGCCCGCGTCTGCCAGCACCTTCTCCAGTTCGGCGGGCAGGGCCACGGTGCGCGGAGCGGTGTCGAGCGCCAGCGTGACCTGCACCTGCTGTCCGGCCTGCACGCCCGCCGACGCCCGGTGCGCGGCGCTCAGCGGCACCATGAACGCGCCGCCCCTCACCGCCACGGTGCTGCGGTAACTGTACCCGGCCAAGCCTTGCCCGGTGACTGTGATCTGCACCGCCGGGTTTTTTTTCGGCCCCAGCGCGGCCATGATGTCCGGCGGAACCTCGATGCCGGTGGGGCCGGTGGCTTTCCCCACGATGGTGGTCGTAAAGGTCTGGATTGCAGAGGTCTGAAGCATGGTTGGCAGCCTCCTGAATTCAGCTGTGGCGTGAGGTCTGTGGGCACTGGAGTCGGCCCGAATCTGGGGTAAAGTAAGCATATTCCCATTTTGATTTTACAATCCAGGTTTGAAACCGCCCCGAACACCCGCTCAAATCCACGACTGTTCTGATTCACAAGGAGTAGCCATGCCCCGTTCCCCCCTCATGCGTCAGATCAGACAGGCCCTTCGCCTCTCGCTCGCCGCCCGGAGTGCCCAGCTCGACGACGACCACATGCTCGAACTGCGGGAGCAGCACTTCGAGCGTCGCCGCACGCTGCTGCGGGCGGGCGCGGCCAGCGGCGCGGCCCTGGGTCTGGCGGCCTGCGGGGTCGGCCCCGGCACGCCGGCGGCAGCGGGGGGCGACCTTCAGAGTCTGGGGGTCTCGCGCAACGCCTCGCCGGTGGTGATCGTCGGGGCAGGCGTCGCCGGGCTGACGGCGGGCTACCGGCTGCGTCAGGCCGGTGTGAAGGTCAGCGTCTACGAGGCCTCGGCCCGCGTCGGTGGCCGGATGCTCAGCCTGCCCGGCGCCCTCGGCATCAAGACCGCCGAACTGGGCGGCGAGTTCATCGACTCCGGGCACGTCAACATCCGGCGTCTGGCCGCCGAGCTGGGGCTGGCCCTGAACGACAACCTCGCCTCGGACGCGCCGCTGCCCTCTCAGGACCGCTACGAGTTCGGTGGCCGGACCGTGCCCACCGCCGAGGTGATCCGGGCCTTTCAGCCGCTGGCCGCCCGGATCATCGCCGATCTGGCGACCCTGAACGTCGATACCGTGTCGTACAGAACGCCCGGCAACGGCGGCCAGCTGGACCGCACCTCGATTGCCCAGTACCTGCGCCGCGCCGGGGTGAGCGGCTTTCTGTACGACCTGTTCGACGTGGCGTACACCACCGAGTACGGCCTGGAAATCGCCGACCAGTCGTGCCTGAACCTGCTGTACCTGATCGGCACCGACCCGGGCCGCTTCGACATCTTCGGTGTCAGCGACGAGCAGTACACCACCGCTCTGGGCAACGGCAGCATTCCGCAGCGGCTGGCCCAGCACCTGACCTCCGACCTCTCGCTGGGCCAGCGCCTGAGCGCCGTGACCGAGCGCAAGGATGGCCGCTACGCCCTGAC
>JANXWI010000292.1 GCA_025351205.1 Deinococcus sp. | reverse complement strand
CGGCCAGTTGATCGGCACTGCGCTGCACGGCCAGCTGGTCTTCACGGTTCAGCTCGGCGGCCCTCAGGGTGGGCGACACGGTCCGGCGTTGGGCGGCCACCGTGGAACGCGCCACCTCTGGCGTCAGCGAGCGGAGGGCCGGGGCGGTCACCTGGGCCTCCGGCTGCTTCAGGGGCCGCTCGAAGAGTGCCAGCGGCGCTTGCTCCTGACGGCGCTGAAGCGGTTTGAGGACCGGGACATAGGTCAGATCGGGCCTCGCCTGGTTCCGCCCTCGCCGTTCGTATTCCGACATGGCTCAGTCTACATCGGAGGCTGGAGCGTGACCTCGAAACACGACCTGCTCACTCCAAACCGCGACGTGGAAGGGGCGCGTCGGCAGGGCAGCAACACGGCAGTGCAGCAACACTCCGAGTTCGCTCAGGCCGGGCAGCTCTTCGACCAGGGCCTGCCTGGCGGCCAGGTGTAGCACGCTCTCGCCGGTACAGGCCGCGCCCGCCGCATGGGAGAAGTGCGACCGCCATTTCTTGCCGGGCTTGAAGTAAACCCGTTCCTGACACTGGAGGCAGCGGTAGCTTCCGCGCAGGACACCCCCCTCAGGCCGGATCAGGCGGTGACGGTCATCGAGGGCGTAGGGAACGGCGAGTGACATGGTGACCTTTCCAGCATGACATCAGGCCGCCTGGCCCGTGACCGTATCTGTCATCGGCATCTACAGAGCGCCCGACGAACTCTGGCTGATTCAGGTCAGGAGAACAAGCCCCTCCGCCTCGGCGGCCCGCCGTTGTCGGTCATCGAAGGTCAGGAACACCAGTTTGTCGAAGGCGATGGCCGCGAGCTGGGCGCTGGCAACATAACGGCGTAGCGTACAGAGCGCGAACAAACTTACATCCAGCCTTGATCAACCGAAATTGAGAATGAGTATGGCGAGCGACATGGACACAAACCTCTACACTTGGCCCGTGAGCCGTGCATGATCACTGAAGCCGACACCTGCCGCCAGTACGTCCTGCCCAAGCTGTACAGCGCCGGGTGGACCGACGAGTCCATCCGCGAACAGAAGACCTTCACCGATGGCCGCATTCTGGTCACGGGCCGCCATGCCAAACGCGGCAGGCAGAAGCGGGTGGATTACCTGCTATACAGCAGGCGCGACTTTCCCATCGCGGTGGTGGAGGCCAAGTCGGCGTACCTGAGTCCGGGTCAGGGTCTCCAGCAGGCCATCGACTACGCGGTGGTGCTCGACTTACCCTTCGCGTACAGCACCAACGGCCACGGCATCGTGGAGCATGACCGGCTGACCGGCCAGGAGCGCGACCTCGAAGCTTTCCCGACGCAAGTCGAACTGGTGACCCGCCTGCGTGCCCAGCGGGGCCTGCCGCCGGAAGCCGAGGACCGCCTGCTGCTGCCGTACCACCTCGGCGACCGTATCCCCCGCTACTACCAGACAAACGCCATTCAGCGGGCCGCCGAGGCGATCCTGAAGGGTCAGAAGCGGGTGCTGCTGACCCTGGCGACCGGCACCGGCAAGACCGAGATCGCCTTTCAGATCGCCTGGAAACTGTGGCATGGCCGCTGGAACCTGAAGGGCGAGAACCGCCGCCCGCGCCTGCTCTTCCTGGCTGACCGCAGCATCCTGGTGGACGACCCCAAGGACAAGGGTTTCGCGCCTTTCGGGGAAGCCCGCTTCAAGATCGAGGGCGGGGTGGTGAACACCAGCCGTGAGATGTACTTTGCGACGTATCAGGCGCTCGCAGAAGACGAGGCCAGACCGGGGTTGTACCGCCAGTATCCGCCGGACTTCTTCGACCTGATCATCGTGGACGAGGCGCACCGGGGGTCGGCGAACGAGGAGAGTTCCTGGCGCGAGATCCTGACGTACTTCGGCGCGGCCACCCAGCTCGGCATGACCGCCACCCCGCTGCGGGAGGACACCCGCGACACCTACGGCTACTACGGGCAGCCGGTGTACCAGTACAGCCTGGCCCAGGGCATTCAGGACGGCTTCCTGGCCCCGTATCAGGTGCGCCGGGTGATCACCGATGTAGACGCGATAGGGTGGCGGCCCACGCCCGGTCAGAAGGATGCTTACGGTCGAGAGATCCCAGACGGTGAGTACGGCACCAAGGACTTCGAGGCCAGCATCTCGCTGCTTCCCAGAACGGAAGCGGTGGCGAAGCATCTCGTCGAATATTTGCGGCAGACCGACCTCATGGCGAAGACCATCGTGTTCTGCCATGATCATGAGCACGCACTTCAGATGCGCTCGGCCCTCGCCCGGCTGCTGCCCGACCAGATGCGGGCGCACCCCGACTACGTGGTGCGGGTGGTGGCCGACGAGGGCGACATCGGCAAGGGCCACCTCGCCCGCTTCCAGGACGTCGAGACACAGACGCCCGTGATCCTGACCAGTTCCCGGCTGCTGTCCACCGGTGTGGACGCCCCGATGGTCAAGAACGTGGTGTTGTTCCGGGTGGTGGGCAGCATGGCCGAGTTCAAGCAGATCATCGGGCGCGGAACCCGCGTGCGCGAGGACTACGGCAAGCTGTTCTTCACCATTCTAGACTACACCGGCAGCGCCACCCAGAAATTCGCCGACCCCGACTTCGACGGCCCGCCGATCTCGACCACCACCATCCTGATAGGTGAGGAAGGAGAGGTCGAGCAGGAGGTCACCGAAGTCGAGGCCGAGGAACCCCAGGTGTACCCCCAGGGTCAGGCCAGCCTCCAGAACGACGATGAAGGCCAGCCGCGCAAGCTGATCATCCGGGGCGGCGTACAGGTCCGGGTGCTGCACGAGACGGTGCAGGAACTCGACGCCCACGGCAAGCAACTCCGCACGGTGGAGTTCACCAGCTACGCCGCCGAGCAGGTCCGCAGCCTGTACATGACCGCTGAGGACTTCCGCCATGACTGGGCCGATCCCCGCGAGCGCACGACCATCGTGGACGCCCTGGAGGAGCGCGGCGTGGCCCTGGAACATCTGGAGCAGGTGATGGGCCGGGAGGAGAGCGATCCATTCGACCTGCTGTGCCATCTCACCTTCGACGCCCCCCTGCGGACCCGCAAGCAACGTGCAGACGATGCCAGACGCCACAAGCAGAGTGCGTTCGCCACCTATGGCCCGGTGGCGCAGACGATTCTGGAGCAGCTGCTCGACCAGTACGCCGAGCATGGCATCAATGAGCTGAGTGGCAGCGCCGAGGTGTTCAAAGTACTGCCCGCAACCCGGCACATGAATCTGGGCGAAGTGGGAAAGGTGTTCGGCGGGCTGCTCAAGTTACGGGAAGTATTAGACGAGCTTCCGAGGTTGATCTATACATAAACACTCCATTTCAGTGGTCGCCTTCTGTTTATCGGAGACGGCGCTTTTTTTATCTGCAAAATTGAATGTTAAACCCGAGAAAAGATGTATCAACATAACGATCAGATGCTGGATGCGTCAGAGGGTACTGTGTTGCCTTTCCCTGGTTTCCAGCGGTTCAGCAGCAGCGCGTTGACAGTCACGATCACGGTGCTGGCGCTCATCAGCAGGGCGGCCCACTCGGGGCGCAGCAGGATGTGGTACGCCGGATATAGTGCCCCCGCCGCGATGGGGATCGCCAGCACGTTGTAGATGGCGGCCCAGAACAGGTTCTGCCTGACCTTGCGCTGCACCTGACGGGCCAGCGCTATGCCCACCGCCACACTCGCCGGGTCGCTCCGCACCAGCACCACGTCCGCCGTTTCCACCGCCACGTCGGTTCCGGCACCAATCGCCACGCCCACGTCGGCCTGAGCGAGTGCCGGGGCGTCGTTCACGCCGTCGCCGACCATTGCCACCTTGCGGCCCTGGTTCTGCAAGGTCTGCACCTGCGCCGCCTTCTCACCCGGCAGCACGTCTGCGATCACGGTGTCCAGGCCCAGGATTCGGGCCACCGCTTCCGCCGTCCGGCGGTTGTCCCCGGTCAGCATCACGGTCTGCACGCCCAGGCGACGCAACTCGTCCACCGCCCGCTTTGCCGATCCCCGTACCCGGTCTGACACGGCCACTACACCCAGCGCTCTGCCGCCTGCCGCCACATACATGGCGGTCTTGCCGTCTGCGGCCAGACGCTCCGCCTGTTCGGTCAGGGTTCCCAGGTCGATCTTCTCCTGCTCCATCAGCTTGCTGTTGCCGATCAGCACCGTCCTGCCGTCCACCTTCGCCTGTACACCCAGACCAGGGAGCGACTGGAACTCTTCGGCGCTGTTGAGAGCTAAGCTGCGCTCCGCTGCCCCCTTCACGATGGCCTCTGCCAGCGGGTGCTGCGAGGGCTGATCGGCAGAGGCGGCGAAGTGGAGCAGGTCAGTCTCGCTCACGCCGTCTGCGGTCAGAAGGTCGGTCAGGGCCGGTTTGCCTTCGGTCAGCGTGCCGGTCTTATCAAAAATCACGGTGTCGATTCCAGCCGTGGCTTCCAGGGCCACAGCGTTCTTGAACAGCACGCCTTCCTGTGCGCCCTTGCCCACCCCCACGGTGATGGCGGTGGGTGTGGCGAGCGCCAGCGCGTCCGGACAGGCGATCACGATGGCCGAGACGGCGGCGCTCAGCGCGAAGACCACGCCCGCACCCGTGCAATACCAGACCAGGAATGCAATCAGTCCGCTGCCCAGCGCCACGAACACCAGGTACTTGCCCGCCGTATCGGCCAGCCGCTGAGCGGGAGCTTTGCTGGCCTGGGCGTTCTGCACCAGCTGGACGATCCGGCTGAGCGCCGTGTCGGCCCCCACCGCCGTGGCGGTGAAGTGAAAGGCCCCATTCTGGTTGACTGTGCCGCCCGTCACCCGGTCACCCGGCCCCTTGCCGACCGGCAGCGGCTCGCCCGTGATCATGCTCTCGTCCACGAAGGACGCGCCTGAACTCACCTCCCCGTCTACAGGGGTCCGGTCACCGGGCCGCACCACCAGTTCGTCGCCCACCACCACCTGCTCCAGGGGCAACACGAGTTCCTGACCGGCCCGGACCACCCGCGCGGTGGTGGGAGCCAGTTTCAGCAGCGCCTCGACGGCCCGGCCCGTGGCGAAGCGCGAACGCATCTCCAGCCAGTGTCCGGCCAGCGAGAAGGTGGTGAGCATGGCGGCGGCGTCGAAGAACACATCACTTCCACTCAGGAAGAGCGTGGCTCCGAGCGAATACAGGTACGACACCAGGATGCCGGTGGCGATCAGGGTCATCATGTTGGCCCCCTGCTGCCGCAGGGCGCGCCAGGCCGCTGAGATGAACGGCCAGCCGCCCCACCACACCACCGGGGTCGAGAGGATCAGCCCGAACCAGGCCATGCTCAGGCCGAACGGCGGCGGGGCCGTGAAGCCGACCAACGCTCCGATGGGCGAGTACAGCACGATGGGCAGCGTCAGGATCAGCGAGACCACGAAGCGGCGCAGCATGTCGCCCACCATCGACTCGCCGTGGCCCGCGTGGGCATCGTGGTTCATCCCTGCGTGTTCACCTTCCGGCACTCCTGACACCTTCCCGGCGGCGTGCCCTTCATGGCCCACCGCTGGCTGGCCGGGCTGGGTCACCGACGGCTGGCAGTCGGCACAGTTGCAGGCGTACCCGGCAGCGTGCAGTCGTCTCTCCAGATCTGTCTGCGACACTGTACGCGGGTCATACCCCAGGTGGGCCACGCCGCGCGTGCGGTCCAGGTGAACGCTTCCCACGCCCGGAATTCTCTTGAGCGTGGTTTCTATGCCTGTGTACTCGGAGGCGTCATGGCAGTTCCGGAGCGCCACCTCAAGGACGGAGGGCAGTGCAGCGGACGTGGGCGCAGGGTGGTGAGCATGGGTCATGGATGTTCCTCTACGCATTGGTGTCTGGCTCACCTGGGAAATTGAACAGAGGTTGAAAAAGGAAACAGGGCGGCCTTCAAGCCGCCCCGGTCAACGCTGCTGGTGCGGAATCAGGTGTATTTCAGGGCCTCCATCAGTTCCTCGATGATCTCGGTGGTGTCACCGCGCTCGTGGGCAGTCGCCACATGCGCTTCCAGGTGGCCGCGCAGCACCACTTCACCCGCTCCAGAAAGTGCGCCCTGCACCGCCTTGATCTGGCGCAGCACGTCCACGCAGTACACGTGCGGATCGTCCAGCATCCGGATGATGCTCTCGACGTGTCCTCTGGCGATGGCCAGCCGCCGCACCGCCCGCTTGCGCGAGCCTTCAGGCATGCACAGGTGCGCGTGGACGTGACTTGGACCGAGAGGGAGATCAGGCAGCGGGGTCGGCCCGACCGTTCTGGTGGCCGATGTTGACGCGGGTATTGATTTTGACCTGGCAACTGGTTTTGATTTAGGAGTTGGGCTGGACATCCGGCCTCTCCTGGCGAACCTGTGCGCCGTACCCTTCCTCACCCACGGCAGCAATCAAGGCCTGCACGTCGGCCTGGCCCTCTATGACGGCGGTGCCGGTCTGCAAGTCGACCTGTACGTCTTTCACGCCGGGAACGCCTTGCAGGGCCTTGGTGACGGCAGTCTGGCAGTGACCACAGGTCATGCCGCTGATGTTCAGTTCGGTACTCATGTTAAAAAGCATAGACCCTACCCAGGGGGGTGTCAAGACTTACCGAGCATTAAGGCAATAAGGTAGAAAGTAATTACGCGTTCTAAAGGAAATTGCATCTTGATTTTTCTATTCGATCTGGTCTACTCTTGTTCATACCCCCCTGGGGGGATTGGAGAGACGATGACCCAACAAGCAACAAAGACAGTTGAACTCGGGGTGCAGGGCATGACCTGCGCGAGTTGTGTGGGCCGGGTGGAACGCGGTCTGAAAAAGGTCGAGGGCGTGGGCGAGGTGGTGGTGAATCTGGCGACGGAGCGGGCCATCGTCCGTTACGATCCGGGCCTGACCACGCCCCAGGCGCTGCTCGACAAGGTCAGAGACGTGGGCTACGAACCCGTCACGTCTACCCTCGATCTCGGCGTTCAGGGCATGACC
>JANXWI010000222.1 GCA_025351205.1 Deinococcus sp. | reverse complement strand
TGGTGCTGGCCGACCTGGGCCTCCCGGACCTTCAGCAGGCCGACGCCCAGACCCTGATCACGCTGCTGCACCTGCGGCAGCTGCTCGAACACCTGCCCAGCCCGCCGACCATCGTCACCGAGATGCTCGACAGCCGCAACCGCGACCTGGCTGAGGTGACCAGGGCCGATGATTTCATCGTCAGTGACCGGCTGACGAGCGCCGTGCTGGCCCAGCTCGCCGAGAATCCTGCCCTGAGCGCTGTGTTCGACGTTCTGTTCGATCACGCTGGCCCCGAACTGTACCTCAGGCCCGCTGGCGACTACGTGCAGCTCGGTCAGGACATGACCTTTGCCACGGTGGTCGAGGCGGCCCGCCTGCGAGGTGAGGTCGCCGTGGGTGACCGGAACTCTGCTCTGGCCCGGCAGGCGGGCCACAACTACGGGGTACGGCTGAATCCGCCCAAATCGGGATCGGTGCGTTATGAGGCGGGAGACAAGGTCGTGGTGCTGGCCGAGGGGAACGGCTGATAACGACCTTGCGTTGGAGGCAATATCGCAAAGAACATGGCGCTGAATACCTTCTCCGGGGACGCATCTACTGCCCCCAGCATGGCGTGATGAGATTCAAGAATGTTCCCGACAGTGTCGGCACCATCAGATCGGAAGAGTCTCGACACATGATTTTCTGGCCGACGCCTATGGACACCCAGACGCACAACCGTTCAACCCGGCCCGGCCTGGGCGGAAGGGCGCGGTGAGACTCCCTCTTCCTCAACCTCAGGCGCGGTCCAGGCTTTCGGTGTGGTTGATGCACAGCGGCGAGACTCGGGCGGGCCACCAGACCCATTCGTGGTGGCAGGTGATGTGCCTGACCGGCGTGGACTATTTTTCAACGTTGGGCTATCAGCCGGGCAGCGCCGCCCTGGCCGCCGGGGCGGTGTCTCCGCTGGCGACCCTGGTGCTGGTGGCGCTCACCCTGTTCGGGGCGCTGCCGGTGTACTCGCGGGTGGCCCAGGAAAGCCCACACGGCGAGGGATCGGTCAGCATGCTGGAACGGCTGCTCAGCTTCTGGCCCGGCGAGCTGCTCGTTCTCGCCCTGCTGGGCTTTCTCGCCACCGACTTCATCATCACCATCACGCTGTCTGCCGCCGACGCCAGCGCCCACCTGATCGAGAACCCGTTTTTCAGCCGCGTTCTGGCGGGTCAGCAGGTTCCGGTGACGCTGGTACTGGTGCTGCTGCTGGGCGCGGTGTTCCTGCGCGGCTTCCGTGAAGCCATCGGCATTGCCGTGGTGCTGGTGGCTGTGTATCTGGCGCTGAACGCGGTGGTGATCGGGCGTTCGCTGCTCGACTTGTTCAGCTCCCCGGTCTACTTCCAGAACTGGAAACAGGCCCTGTTCGTGCAGCACGGCTCGGCCCTGGCGCTGGTCGGCGTGTCGCTGCTGGTCTTTCCAAAGCTGGCCCTGGGACCCTCGGGATTCGAGACCGGGGTAGCGGTCATGCCCCAGGTCCGGGGAAACCTGGGAAACGACGCGCGGCTCCCGGTGGGCCGTGTCCGCGACCCCCAGCGGCTGCTGACCAGCGCGGCGCTGATCATGAGCGTCTTTCTGGTGAGCAGCAGTCTGATCACCACCTTCCTGATCGCGCCCACCGCGTTCTGGCCGCAGACCCTCATCACCCGAACCGTCAATGCCGCCGACCTGAGCAGTGACGCGGCGCGGGTCAACGTCGGTCTGGACGACCAGAACAGCCCGCAGCAGACGTACACCCTGAAATTGCCCGCCGGGGCCAGGGGAACATTCCAGGTCAACGCCAATGCCAGTAAGTTAAGGTGCTGGGGCGGGGTATTGAAGACGTTAAGGTGAAGGATGGACCTCGGCACCTCACTGTGGACCACAGCCCGCGACCAGCCGTCAGACCACCTCGACACCTTTGCCTTGAGCTTTCGTTGATGATCCAGATGCTCGCAGCGACAGGAAATACTTCGGCTCGTCGGCCTTAACTTACTGGCCTTGGAGCTAAGGCAACACAACCGTTCCGCAAGCTCTGTGCGGAGTTCGGCTTCCAGCAGGCTACCGGGCAGGGTCAGGCGCAGCGTCCGTTCCAGCAGCTCAGGCCCGGACGGCTGAGCTTCGGCAATGGCCGCCGCACGTTCGGTCCAGTGCGCGGCCCCGGCGGGCGATCCGGCCAGTTCCGCCGCACGCAGCATGGCCAGCCGCGCGGCCCCGGCCAGCCGTTCGCGGGTGACCAGCACCCACTCTTCCAGCTCAGCCGAAACCTCAGTCAGCTCCACGCCTGCTAGGAATGGCCCGGCGTAAACCCCGGCGTCAGCAACGTCTCCTCACGACTCACCCAGACCCAGCAGAAGTGCGGCGTCACTCTCTACCGCTGCTTCCAGCGTCTCCTCGCCGCTCAGCACGCCCGGCAGACACCTGCGAAACTGGCCCAGCACCATGCGTAGACTGGCCCCGGCATCCTGCGCCTGAGGCCAGAACAGTTCCCGCAGACGCCTGCGTGAGGTCGGTCCCTGGAGGCTGAGATAGGTCAGCAGCGTCAGGGCCAAGGCCCTGACGCCAATCACTGCCGTCCAGGCGCAGTGTTCCCAGCGTGACCAGACGGATCGGCGACACATCGGTTTCCTAGCGTGGCGCTTATTCTGAAAACCAGGAGGCCCTGTTGTTCTGGCAGTCCTTCAGATCGGATTCAGCCCTCTCTGCGCTCGCGGCGCACTTCCCTCAGCTGGGCGTACCAGAGCTGGGTCGCCTGCGTGTCTCTCAGCACCACCCGCATGGCGGCCTCCAGCGCCTCATCCACATTGATCCGGCTGACCCGCAGCTCGTCGGCGGCGTCGAGCAGGGCGCGGGTCAGTTCGCGGTGCAACGAGAGCGGAACGCGGCCCGCCAGCGTCTTGACCTCTCCCCTCGCTGCGGTCACGGAGTCGGCCATCTGAACCTGGGATTCTGCTGCACCGGCTGATGACGGCTCGGCCCCGGCATTGTCTGTCGCTATAGTCTGCGGAACCTGCATTTCTTCAGCGTTCCGTGCGGCCCGGAGCTGGGCCAGGGCGTCCTTGATGTCATTCATCCGCGCCTCCCGAGAATCATGGCGAGCAGTTCCGCCGTCACGTCCTGATAATCCCGCCAGCAGCGCGGGGCCATGTCGGTCTTCACGTCACGTACCAGAATGGCCGCGTTCGAGGCGTCTCTGAACGCCTCGCTGATGCGGACGCTCGCCTTGAGCACCGGCAGTCCCATCTCGGCCAGCCCCTTGCGGGCATTGATGTCCTTCATTCCGCCCGGTCTGACCATCGTGAGTACGGCGGCAGACTGGCTGCTCGGTACGCCCCCGGCGCGCAGCACCTCGGCGGTCTGCGAGGCTCCATCCAGTCCGTTGATGTCCGGGCTGGTGGGCAGCAGGATCAGGTCGCTCGATTGGGCGTACTCGATCAGCTTGCCGTTTTCCACGCCGCCCTCGGTGTCCATCACCACGGCGTCGTACTGGCCGACCCCGCGCGCCAGGGCCGTGATGGGCAACACCGGATACGGCAGGTGTCCACCCCTGGCCCAGGCCGTGGCGGTTCGTATCCGGTCTCCGTCTGCCAGCAGAACGCGCTGCCCGGCCAGGGCAAGGTGCGCGGCGATATGAATCGCGGTGGTGGTCTTCCCCACCCCGCCCTTGAGACTCGCGACGCTGATCACCAGTGGACCCGTCTGTGTACCTGTCATGGCACACACATTATCACGGACACGTGAGTACACACACGAATTTACACGTACACAAAAATAAAATCTTGCACACGTGTGCATGGACAACGTTGTAGATATTCAGCCTGACTGCGGATTTATCTAGACGATACGCCGACTGGAGCATAGTTTCCCGCCACCTGTCCAGGGTTGTAAGGCGTTGGATTCGCACACGTGTACACAACTTAACACACAACGTTGTGGACGTATACAGGTGTTAGCTGCAACAAACGTACACGTGTATAGAAACCAGCCAGGTGTCAGCCGCGAAGTGAAGGGTGTTTCATGGCTACCCAGGACTCGATTCGCAGATCACCTCAAAACCCGCCTTCACCGTCCAGGCTTGCCTGAATACAGGGAAGAGTTGAGTCAATGGCACCATCGCCTCTTCTAGGCCCCAGTCAGAGCCAGCACGGGGCATCTGGACTTCGGGGGGAGCACACCGAATGTATGTCCAGAGTTTAGAGGCTCCCAAGGCGAATTCTCAGGTCGTGCAGGATCGCGTCCCGCTGGCCCGATGAAACCCCGCGCAATAGCCACTGGCGCATCACCAGCGGGTCTTCGTGGCGGAGCAGCTGGCGCAGAGCGTCGAATTCCGAGGTCTTCAGGTCGCCGCGCAGCATCACCATCGCCACCCGCATTACCTCTTCGATCTGTTCCTGAAGCGGCATCTTCTGGAGCGATTCTTCCAGGCTCAGCTGTTCAGCATCCTCGCGCTTCTGGGTTTCGAGCTGGCGCTGCTTACGCTTCTCGTTGGCCTGCTCGTTGGCGGGCGAAACCAGGAGCGGCTCGGCGTCGACCTGATATTTTTCGGGTCGTTTGAGCAGGTCAACAAAGAAGGCCGCCTTGCTGCGGGGCTTGTATCCGCCCGCCACGAGCGCAGCGAACCTGTCGAGCGCGTCCTCGGCCTGGTCCTGACCAAATTCCTGCACCATCTGCTGCGCCCTGATTCGCGTCAGGCCGATCAATGTCAGGCGGCCCACCAGTTGCGGGTCGGGCGGGTCGGCCATCTTGCCAAAGACGTACTCGATCACTTTTTTGTGTCCGCGACCATGGAAGTTCACGGCGGTCAGGAAGCCGCGCTCAATCAGTTCGTCGTGGGCCGTCTTCAGGGCACGTTCCACCAGTGAGGGCCGATCGGAAACAATTTTGCAGGCCTGTGCCCACTCCATCAGACCGACTTCGAACGACATAACCCGCGTCGTCGGCTCCTCGGGGTTGTAGCGGCGGGCGTCGAGCAGTCGGTAAAGTGCCCGCGTCGGGGGCCGCCTCAGGCTCTGCATGAACGCCAGGTCAAGCGCCTTGATGTATCCGGCCCGCACCGAGCGCACCAGTTCGGCGGGCAGGTGAATCTTCAGGATGCTGGTCGGGTCGAGCTGCTCCTCGCCACTGGCAGTGGTGTACTCCAGCTTGTCGATGTAACGGAAGCTGGCCGTTGTCCAGCGCCGCTGCGGATGGTCACGCCAGCCCTCGCTGATGAAATAGTTGGTGGTGAGCAACCGTTTGAGACTGACCCCCAGCGCGTCGTAGTAGCGCCCGGAGGTGTCCAGGCCCGCCGCCTGCAAGATCAGGTAAGGCGTGGCCGTGACCGTACCCTCGTCGGGCAGGCCCTGCTCGATAAACAGGTTGATGAGCGCGGCGCTGATGTCGTTATCGGTTCCGTGCGGGACGCCGTATTCGGGCAACGCCTGACACACGACGCGGTAACGCCTGCGCTCATCGACGTGTTCCACCGTCCACTCACGGAAGTCGGCAGGAATACGCTCCTGCACGCTGATCAGGCTCAGCTGGCTGACGTTGATCTCGTCGAAGCGCTTCACCTGGCCGAGCCTGGTCTGTCCAAAGCGCGCTTGCTGATGCACTTTGGGTTTTTCTGTTTTTGCCTTTCTGATCCTATCTGGCCCGGCCTCGTCTGAACCTTTCGTTGGACTCTTCACGGTGGCGTTCTGAGGGGTATCTCCGGCAAGCTGCGCCTGGACGCCTACCGTTGTCAGCGTAATCAGTGGGGCAGCAAGCCCGACATGGGCTGGACGCCCGGCTTTCTTTCCTGGCCTGACCTGAGGCGCGACGGCTGGCTTCTTCGCCTGAGGACCTGACTCCGCCTGTTTGGGCTGCGTCCGTTCCGCCTTGGACTGCACCGGTTCTGCCCTGGATTGTTTGGCCTGCTCCGTCACTGAAGCCCTCCGCTGGTTTTGATCCCGTATTTTTCCGGGCCTGTGTTTGTTGTGTATCTTTGTTTCTTTTAAATATGTTTAATACTACTTGAAGACAACCACAAGCGGGATCCCTCGGCGTGTGCCAGACGAAGAAAAACACCTTAAACGGCGCAAGATGTCCGATAGTTCGGCGCAAGATGTCCGATAGTTTTGGGGGTAAGACGGCGCAAGATGTCCGATAGCCAGGGCCAAACGGCGCAAGATGTCCGATAGTTTTGGCGCAAGATGTCCGATAGTGTGGCCCCTAGAACGGCGCAAGGTGTCCGATAGGTGCGGGCCGAAAAGCGCAAGATGTCCGATAGTTCCGAGAACAAACGGCGCAAGATGTCCGATAGGTGCCCGTGGCGAGGAGCCGGGGAAGTCGCAGCCTGTCTGTATCGGCATTCTGGCTCCCTGACCGGAGCAGAACGGCGCAAGATGTCCGATACCTCCGTTCTGAAACGGCGCAAGATGTCCGATAGTGTAAAACAACGAGTATCGGGGCACTGACCGCGTCCGTCCAGGAGAGGAGAGGGGCCGATTTCTGCCCGGATACAGGAATCTGCCCGCTCTGGATGGGCACGATGTTGACCTCACAGGTCCAGTTCGGCGCAAGATGTCCGATAGTTTTTGCAGGGATTGGAGTAGCCGAGTGGTGCTGAGGCGTGGAGGAATCCTGCCCGGTTCGCTCCGCCGCAACTCAATCGGCACAACCAGATTCACACCTTCAGGAGCGTGTTTGTGGCCTGTGGCGGCGGGCAAGCGCAGGTCTGGTCCTGACGTGCAGGCGTCAGGAGGCAATCAGAAGGGAAAAGAAGAAAGGCCACCTGCTGCCAGCGCGTGGGGGGCTGGAGCGTGGAGTTCGGTGCGCAGCCCTGTAATCGGATGGGTGAACTCCAGACGCGAGGCGTGCAGCAGATATCCGCCGTCTCCGGGCAGGCCGGGCAGTTCGGCCCTGGGCAGTCCGCCCGGCGCATACAGCGGGTCGCCCAGCAGCGGATGCCCGATGGACGCCAGGTGAATCCTGATCTGGTGGGGCCTGCCCGTCAGGATGTCCACACTGAACAGCACCGAGTCTGCCCGTTGCTCCAGCACGCGGGCGACGCTGTGAGACGGTTTGCCTTCCGGACTGGCGGCGTAGACGGTGCCCAGCCTGGGGTGGGGGACTGGCCCGATGGGCACCAGCACCTCATAGGTCGACTGACCCGCTGTGCCTGCCGCCAGCGCCAGATAGGTTTTGTGCACTTCATGCTCCCGCCAGTCGCAGGAGAGGAGGGAAGCGGCCTGCCGGGTACGGGCGAACAGCACCAGCCCTGAGGTTCCGCGTCCCAGCCGGTGCAGTGGCCTGGCTTCCGGAGCCTGCTGGCGAACCAGGTGAAGCAGCGTGTGGTTCAGGAAGCCGCCGCCCGGCAGGGTGGGAAGGCCAGCAGGCTTGATCACGGCCAGCAGCGCCGGGTCGTCGTGGGCCACCTCGAAGTGCAGGGGAACCTCCGGCTCACTCCAGGGTGGACGGTTCCAGACCAGTTCCTGGCCGGGGAGCAGCGCCTCCGGGCCGGTGGCGGGCCGACCCGCGAGCGTGACCTCACCCGAGGCCAGCCGAGCCTGCCATTCTGCCTGAGAGGAGTGTGGGTAACGGCGGCTCAGGTGGGCGAGTACGGTCAGGGTCTGCGCGGTCAGGGTTTGCGGTCCGGACAGCTGCGCGGGTTTCAGGACCTCGCGGTAGGAATAGCCGTCATTCAGGGGCATTGAGGAAGTCTAGAGCGGGAGGACGGGCATCATGCTCCTCAGCTCACGCTTCCACGCCTGCATCCAACCTGTTGGGGCGACCCGCAGCAGGCCCGGATGAAAACCGATTGAAAGTGGCTGCTCGACCCGAACCCGGCACGGCGGTTCACGGCAGGATCAGCTGTCCTGCCTGCACGGACGCGCCGCCCGGCACTGGGTGGAGAGAAGTCGGGATGGCTCTGGGCCAAATTGAGATGTGCACAATCCAATCAGATCAAATTGAATGGACAACAACAATCAATTGGACAATTCATCTTAAGATGCCTGAGGCGAATCTTCATGTCCAGCTGACTCAGGCCACCTAGGCTGAACGTGCAGGTCGTCGTCCCAGTGCAGAGAAAGCCGCTCCATTCCGCATCGCCTCCATCACCGCATTTCTGAGGAGAACCATGTCATACGTCACCGTCGGTCAGCAAAATGGGCAGGACATCCAGATTTATTTCGAGGACCACGGCCAGGGCCAGCCCGTCGTGCTGATTCACGGCTACCCGCTCAACGGTCACTCCTGGGAGCGCCAGGAAGCGGCCCTGCTGGAAGCGGGTTACCGGGTCGTCACCTATGATCGGCGCGGCTTCGGGGCGTCCAGCCAGCCCAGCGTGGGCTACGAGTACGACACCTTCGCCACAGACCTGGACATGCTCCTGAAGCACCTGGACTTGAACAACGTGGTGCTGGCCGGGTTCTCGATGGGCTGCGGTGAGGTTGCCCGCTACCTGGGCAAGTTCGGCTCCGGACGCATTGCCAAGGCGATCTTTGCCGCCCCGATTGTGCCCTACCTCGTCAAGACCGACGACAACCCCGAGGGCGTGGACAAGAGCGTTTTCGACGGCATCATGGACGCCATCCGGGCAGATCGCCCTGCCTTTTTCAAGGGCTTCTTCCAGAACTTCTACAACGCTGACGTGCTCACAGGCACGCGCGTCAGTGAAGAGGTGCTTCAGGCCAGCTTCAACGTGGCCGCAGGCTCTTCGGCCCGCGCCACCCTGGCCTGCGTTCCGGCCTGGCTGAGCGATTTCCGTGCCGACATCGCCAGCATCAGGATTCCCACCCTGACCGTGCAGGGCGACGCGGACCGCATCCTGCCCATCGAGGCCACGGGGGCGCGCCTGCCCAGATTGATCGAGGGCAGCGAGTACGTGGTCATCAAGGACGGCCCCCACGCGATCGGCTGGACCCACGCCGAGGAGCTGAACAAAGCGATGCTGGACTTCATCCGCAAGTAGGGTTGTTCCGATAAGCGCCCACCTGTCGTGTACCCGTGTACACAATGGCAGGTGGGCGTGTCTGCTGGTCAGGGTATCCTCGCCGCCCAGGCGCGGCGGTAACTCTGTTGCAGGGCAGGCATCATCGGCGAGATTTTGAGGGCCGTGAGCAGCGGTCCCTGAAGCTGAATACGCCCCAGCGCCATCTCCGTGACCACGTTCAGCTCGCCCATCCAGAACGGGTGGGCGGTTTTGCCGTTCATGCGGAAGGTCACGGTGGCCTGCGGCGCGGCGTCTCCAAAGGTCACCTGGACGGCCCGGCCACTGTTTCGGCCATCGACCAGCACCCGGACATCCGGGTCGGTGAACAAGAAGGCCACCGCGAGCCTGGAGCGGGTCAGCAGGTCGGCGTCAGGGTGGTCGTAGGGCGCCGTGAAGATCTGCCGCAGCAGGCCCTCCAGTTCCGCCGCATTTTGATAGGGGCTGGAGCTGTCGGGCGCTGTGGAGTGGTGATCGGGGATATTCATCGTTCCTCAATTTTGGGGCCGCCACGGTGAGGAAGAGTGGGCCAGCTCCCTGTAAAAACGGGACTTTTGTCATGCTTGTGTGACACCGTACGGCTTGCGACACTTGTTCCGGCGCGACAGGATTTTGATGGGTGAGCAAGACCAACCACGGAGGTACACTATGAACGAACAGCTTCAGCAGACCCTTACGGCGCTCAAAGGCGGAATCACCGGAGTGGACGCCAGCGCGGCGGCCAGCAACGTCGGCGGCTGGCACAAGACCCTCGACGGCGTACCCGGAGCCGAGACGCTCGTAGGGCACCTCGCCAAGCTTCAGCAAGCGCTCAAGTCCGGCGACCTCGCCGGTGCGGCGGCCCTGTTGCCCGGTCTGGGCAGCGAGACCGAGAAGCTGGCTGCCGGCGCGCCCGCCGCTGACAAGGAAGGCCTGCACCAGCTGGCCACCGCGCTCAAGGGCTAAGACTTCTAGCTTCAAGGTTCGGGCCGAGGCCACCCTGTATGCTGGGGTGGCCTCGTTCATCGTCTGGTCTGGACACACACGCATGTTATTTTGTAAGTTTGTGTACATCATTGTGTACAAATGCGCAAGCGTCGTTGTCAACAGTTTATTCTCGACAGGCCAGCCAAGGTGCATCTGTTCCAGCCCGGCAGCGCTG
>JANXWI010000219.1 GCA_025351205.1 Deinococcus sp. | reverse complement strand
CTGAAAAATCCGCGCATTCTGATTCTCGACGAGGCCACCAGCAGCCTCGACTCGGAATCAGAGGCGCTGGTGCAGGACGCGCTGGAACGCCTGATGGTGGGCCGCACCAGTTTCGTGATCGCGCACCGCCTGAGCACCATCAGAAACGCCGGGCGCATTCTGGTGCTGGAGGCCGGGCGCGTGGTGCAGGACGGCACCCACGAACAGCTGATGGCTGCTGGCGGGCTGTACCGTGGGCTGTACGAGATGCAGTTCCGGAAGGAGCGGGAAGGAACAGCGCAGATGGGCGAACTGGTGGGGCTGGACTGAGGGTCAGCCGTCCTCAACGGTGAGATTGAACATCTCCTGGGTCTGCTGGAGGCTCCGCCCGTGCCAAGTCTAGCGTCTAGGCCAACCCTTTCAGGTCGTCAGTTCCATGCTCGGTTTCCCGCTCGACACCCACCGGCTTCCGGTTTCGTAAAACCGCCACGGTAAATTGCGCCCCTCGCGGATGCCCACCCGCGCTGTGACGCTCACCCGCTCGTCTGGCACGGCCTCGCCGGGAGCCAGATACAGCCCCGCCCCGTTGACCGGAGCGCCCCGGAACTGCGGCGCGATGCCCAGCGCCTGCACCAGTTTGGCCGGGCCGCTGGTCAGGCCCAGCTCGCGCACGACGGGGCGGTGTTCCAGCATGGCGTCCAGGCCGCTCAGGGGTTCCAGCGCCCGGATCAGTACGCTGGCGGCAACGCCCTCGGGGCGGCAGGTGATTTGCAGCAGCGGATGCCGGTACGCCACCCAGAATACGAATCTTCCCGGCGCGGCCTCCATCTCCCGGCTCTTGGCGGCGTGAAATCTGCCCGCCGTGCAGCTCGGGTCACGGGGGCAATCGTAGGCTTCTATCTCCACCACCCGCCCCGACATCACCCGCCCGTCTGGCAGCGGGCGCACCAGCAGCGCACCCAGCAGGCTGCGGGCCAGCGCCACCGGATCGCCGCTGAAGTGGCCGGGCAGGTAGGCTGAGGGTGAGACGGGTTCAGAGCTGTCTGGCACGTTTCCTGAACATGAGGACGCCCCAGATGCCCTGTGCCAGCAGATACAGCCCCAGGCCGAGTTGAAGAAAATTGATGGGTCTGCCGTGCAAAACGGCGTCCGCAACGAAACCCAGCACAAGCAGCGCAATCGGGAAGCGGTCCAGATTGGTCGGCTTGGACAACCTCCACGTCAGGGCGTCCCAGATGTAAAATCCGCCAATGAGCAGCAGACCCGACAACAGAAAGAGACTTGTCGAGTCGAATTGCCCGGCAGCGAAGGGGCGAAGCCACAACACAAAGAAGACGGCGGCCACGAGGGTAGCGGCCCCGAAGACGAGGCTGGCAACGTAGCCCCAGCGTTCAGAGGTTCCGGCGGGCGGCATGGCTCAAGTCTACTCGCGGTGCGCCGACCTGCCCGCGCATCTGCCGCCCGGCCCACCGGCCAGAGCATGCATAATAACCTCAGCAAACGCCCACAGACTCGCCGCCTCTGCTCCAGAGTTCTCCCCTGAGGTCAGCCATGACAAACCCGCAAGCCAACCCCGATCTGCTCGGAGATTCGTCGTCCTGGACCTCTTTTATCTGGATCTCGTTTGTCACGAGTATCGTCCTGATGCTGGTGGGTATCTTTTTTCTGCCGGTGGACTGGTGGATTCGCGGTTACCTGTACATGGGCACGCTGTTTCTGACCGCCAGCACGCTGACCCTGTCGAAGAGCCTGCGAGACCGCCATGAGTACGAGCGGCTGGTGAACCGGGTCAAGAGCGCCCGCACCGAGCAGGCCATCAATCAGTTCGACAGAACCTGAAGCCGCAGAACCTGAAGCCGCTGTAGAGCTGCCAGAGCAGTGGGGCCAGCTGACCTGATGAGGTTGGCTGGCCCTGAGTGTGCGGGCGTCGTTACGCTGTGTCGCCGACCCGCACGATCATCTTGCCGGTGTTCTGTCCGGCCAGCAGCCCGATGAAGGCTTCCGGGGCGGCGTCTATCCCGTCAACCGTCGTCTCGTCGTACTTCATCTCGCCCGACGCGACGTAGCCGCCCACCTCCTGCAAGAAGGTGTCGTACAGGTCGTAGTGGGGCGTGACCAGAAACCCGCGCAGGGTCAGCTGCTTGCCGATGATCTGGGCCAGATTGCGCGGTGCGGGCGTCGGCTCGGTGGCGTTGTACCCGCTGATCATGCCGCAGATGGCCGCGTGCCCGCCGACCTTCAGCAAAGAAATGGCCGCCTCCAGGTGTTCGCCGCCCACGTTGTCGAAATACACGTCGATGCCGTCCGGAGCCGCCTCGCGGAGCTGCGCCGCCACCGGACCGTCCTTGTAGTTGAAGGCTGCGTCGAAGCCCAGTTCCCCGCTCAGGTACGTCACCTTCCGGGCAGACCCGGCGCTGCCGATCACGCGGGCGGCCCCTTTCAGCCGGGCGATCTGGCCCACCGCGCTGCCCACCGCGCCCGCCGCCCCCGACACGAACACCACGTCTCCGGCCCTGAACTCGGCGCTGCGCAGCAGGCCAGCGTAGGCGGTCAGGCCGGGCATGCCCAGCACCCCCAGGTAGGCACTGAGCGGCACGCCCGGCAGGTCTTTGAGCACGCGGGCCTGAGCCGCATTCACGTTGGCGTGGGTGCGCCAGCCCCGGTCATGCAGCACCGTGTCGCCCACCTGCACGCTCCTGGCCCGCGATTCCAGCACCCGGCCCACCGCGCCGCCCGTCATGGTCTCGTTCAGGGCAAAGGGCGGGGTGTAGCTTTTCGCGTCGTTCATGCGGCCCCGCATGTAGGGATCTACGCTCAGAAACAGGTTCTGCACCCGCACTTGGCCGTCTTGCAGGGCGGGCAGGTCGGTATCGGCCATCTGAAAGTCGGAGGGCTTGGGCGCACCGACTGGCCGGGCGGCGAGCTGCACTTCGCGGGATGAGGTCATGGGCGTCACTGTGGGCTTTGGAGGGGCAGTTCAAAGGTGGCGAGGGTAACGATCTACCGCTGTCACTTTCAATGCTCAGGTGTTGAGCAGGGCTGACCTGATCAGTGGCCGAATTCCCTTTGGATGAATGGCCAGCGCGGCCATCAGCATGACCACGAGGACGATCAAAACCGCGAAGGCCCAGTCGAACGGGCTGACCGGGGTTCCTGCCGTCAGTTTTCCGAATTGCCGGGCGGCCAGCTGACCGAATGTGCAGACGCAGGCCAGGACAGATATTCCCAGAAAAGGCAGCCTGGGCCTGTGCCAGAGGGTGTACAGCGCCCACGCTGACAGGCTGAGGGTGAGCAGACCCACGCCGTCTCGCAGCAGCAAAAGCAGCGGCAAAGACGCGGCGCTCCGGGTCATTTCATGCCCGGCAGTCAGCGCCGACAACACAATCCAGAGTGCTGCCAGGGGTCGCCACACAATGCGTCCGTCGTCGGTCACGCGTTCAGCTCTGACGCTTCCCGCGCCTGTTCCAGACGAGCATCAGCGGCAGGAAACCCGGCAGCACGGTTCCAGCCGCCGCATGACCGCCTGCCGCCGCACTGATGCTGGCCGCCGCGTTCAGGGCGTAGGCCAGGGCCACTGCCTGCTGCACTCTATCGGAGGGACCGCGCCTGTTCAGAAAGCCCCAGACCAGCGCCACGCCCGCCGCTGCGCTCAGCAGCACACCCAGAAGCGAGGCGCTCTGAACCACGTTCATCAGGCTGACCAGCGTCATGAAAGCGGCCAGCAACGTCAAGACGCTTCCTGTCCCGAAGTTCAGACGCCTGGCCTGCTGCGTCTCCAGGTCGCCGCTCAGGCCGTACAGACTTTTCGTCTCGCCCATGAATCCAGAATACCCCCCTGCGCCCCGATTTTTTAAACCTGCCAGCCGTCAAACCTGCCCCCTCTCAAACCTGATAGCCTCGCCCCATGCTGCTTTACGGAAGAAACCCGGTTCTCGAAGCCCTCAGGGCCGGGCTGGTGCAGGAACTGCTGGTGGCGCGCGGCATCGAGGACGCGTTTTTACAGGAACTCAAGGCCTCCGGGGTACGGATCAGGTTTGCCCCACGCCAGGACCTCGATGTGCAGGCCGGAACCTCGGATCACCAGGGCGTGTTGGCCGAGGTCGAGGACCTGAAGTGGGCCAGCCTCGACGACATTCTGGACCGGGCCGAGAGCCGGGGTGAAGAGCTGCTGATCGTGCTTCTGGACGGCATCACCGACCCGCGCAATTTCGGGGCGATCATTCGCAGCGCCGAGGTGCTGGGGGCGCACGGGGTGGTGGTCGAGGAACGCCGCAGCTCTCCTCTCAACGCCACGGTGGCCAAGGCGGCGGCGGGCGCGACCAGCTTTCTGCCGGTGGCCCAGACCAAGAACCTGCCCCGGCTGATCGAGCAGCTGAAAGCGGACAACGTCTGGGTGTACGGTGCGGCGGGTGAGGCGGCGCGGCCCATGGCTCAACTCGATTACAACCGCCCGCTGGCGCTGGTGATCGGGGCCGAGGGCGAGGGCATGCGCCGATTGGTGCGCGAGAAGTGCGACGAACTGGTGAGCATCCCGGTGCGCGGTCAGATAGGGAGCCTCAACGCCTCGGTGGCGGCGGGCATCCTGATTCAACACGCCATCGGCAGCCGGAAGTAGAGGGCAGCTTGTGGCGTGTGGCCCGTAGCCTGTAGGAAAGGCCGGCACAGCAAAATCAAGACCAGCACAGCGAGATCAAGACCCGTCCATTCGCTGTTCCCACACGCCGGAGACTCCATGAACATCCAGACCATCTCGAACGACCACTTCACCCTCCAGGTCCTGCCAGACATCGGCGCGAGCGTGCTGAACCTGTCGGCCACGTCCGGATCAGCTTCTGCCGGGCGTCCGGTGCTGCGCCGCGTTGACCCGGGCACGGTAAAATCGAGCAGCCAGTGCGGCAGTTTCCTGCTGCTGCCCTACAGCAACCGCATCTGTGACGCCCGCTTTCTGTTTGAGGGGCGCAGCATTCAGCTCACGCCCAACCCGGCCACCGGCAGCGTCCAGCACGGCGACGTCCGCAACCGCCCCTGGACGGTGGAGCGGCGCGGCGGCACGCATCTGGTCGGCACCTTCGACAGCCGCCGGTTTGAAGACGTGAACTGGCCCTGGGCTTTCACCGCGCAGGTCGAGTACCTGCTGCACGGCCCGCACTTCGACACCTCGGTTACGCTGACCAATGCTGACAGCAGCCCGATGCCCGCCGGAATGGGCCTGCACCCCTACTTTGCCCGGCTGGACGGCGACACCGACCCCACGCTCAGCTTTCAGGCGGGCGGTGTGTACGTCACCGACGCCTCTTCTATTCCCACCGCCGGGCCGCAGCCGGTGCCGCCCCACCTCGATTTCTCGCGGGCGCACTCACTTGGGACCGCACAGTTCGATCAGGTGTACAGCTCCTGGGACGGGGTGGCGCACCTGAACTGGGGCGGGCAGCAGGAAGGTGGCCGCGCCCTGACGCTCACCGCCGACAGTGTCTTCTCGCATCTGGTGGTCTTCACCGCCCCAGACGGCTCGCTGGCCCTGGAACCCGTGACGCACGCCACCGACGCCTTCAATCTGGCGGCCAGGGGCGTCCACGGCACCGACATGCGGGTGCTGGCCCCGGGGCAGAGCATGGGCGGCGCGTTCCGGCTGACCCTGGAAGGCGACTGGTCTTGAGCAGCGTTCAGCGGCAGGTTCGGCAACAGGGGAATGGGCAGAAGCATCAGCCCACGGCCCGCGCCGCCCTGACGCCCACCGTGCTGGGGGCGCTGGCCGTGGTGTACCTGATCTGGGGCAGCACCTACTTCGGCATCAAGGTCGCCATTTCCACCCTGCCGCCGCTGGGCATGCTGGCGCTACGTTTTCTGGTGGCCGGGGCGCTGCTGTACCTTGTACTCAGGTGGCGCGGCGCGGCGGCCCCTACGCTCCGCCAGTGGGGCTGGAGCGCGGTGGTGGGGCTGCTGCTGCTGGGCGGCGGCACGGGGCTGGTGACGCTGGCCGAGCGGCAGGCCAGCAGCAGTGTGGCGGCCATGCTGATCGCGGTCAGCCCGCTGTTTTCCAGCCTGTTCGGGCGGCTGTGGGGTGAGCGCACAAGTGGGCGCGAGTGGTTAGGCATCGGTGTGGGGCTGCTGGGCATCGTGCTGCTCAACCTGGGCGAGTTGCGGGCCACCCCGCTGGCCGCCGCGCTGCTGATTCTGGCCCCGCTGTGCTGGACCTTCGGCAGCCAGTGGTCGCGCCGGATGCCGCTGCCCAGCGGCCTGATGGGCGCGGCCACCGAGATGCTGACGGGGGGCGCGACGCTGGCGGTGCTGAGCGTGGTGTTTCGTGAGCAGTGGCGCACGCCCAGCCCGGAAAGCCTGTGGGCGCTGCTCTACCTGATTGTGGCGGGCAGCCTGCTGGCCTACAGCGCCTACATGTATCTGGTGGCGCACACCAGCCCGGCGCTGGCGACCAGTTACGCCTACGTCAATCCGCTGGTGGCGGTGCTGCTGGGCGTGGGCCTGGGAAGCGAGCGGCTGGGCCACCTGGGTTGGCTGGCCCTGGCGGTGATTCTGGCGGGAGTGGTGCTGGTCATCTGGCCGGGGCGGGGCAGCCGGAGAGGGGCCGAGGCGGAGACCTCATGACGCTGCCGTCCTCTTCTCAGCATCAGGAACCTCACGCCCCGGACATGCAGCCCGGCGATCCGGTCACGCTGGTGGTGCGCCGCCGGGTGCGCCCCGGTCAGGAGTCGGCCTTCGAGACGCTGGTGAGTGGCGTGACCCACACGCTGGCGCACTGGCCCGGCCACCTGGGCACCGGCGTGGTGCGCCCGGTTCCGGGGCAGCGCGAGTACACGCTGGTGGTGCGCTTTGCCGACGCCGCCAACGCCGCGAGCTGGGAAGCCTCGCCTCAGCGGGCCGACTGGATTGCCCAGGTGTCGCCGCTGCTCGACGGTGAGGCCGAGCTGGAGCAGCAGCCGGGGCTGGAGTTCTGGTTCACCCCGCCGGGCAGCCCCTCGCTCGCCCAGCCGCGCCGCTGGAAGATGATGACGGTCACGCTGCTGGCGCTCTACCCGACCAGCCTGCTGATCGGCCTGCTGGTCGGCCCCTCGCTGGCCCACCTGCCGCTGGCGGTGAGGGCGTTCTTGCAGGCGCTGCTGGTGGTTTCGGCCATGACCTACCTGGTCATGCCACAGGCGACGCGGGCCTTCCGGGTGTGGCTGCGGCCCTGAGAACGTCGTCCAGGCGGCCTCTCGTTCCCTCTTCCCACGCGCCGCCCAGGCATGGTACACTCCTTTCGTTTGCCCGGTTTCGGCGGGGCAGTGCCCAAGCGTCGTCATCGACCTAGCGTCCTCATGGGCGCTGCCCAGGTCAAGAAGCGGCGCTGTTCTGGGCAAAAACGGCAGGCCACCCGCAGAGGGCACCCACTGCGGAGAAGGCCGCCAGACAGGAGAACACCCATGAAGCGTACCTACCAGCCCAACGTCCGCAAGCGGGCCAAGACCCACGGCTTCCGCATCCGCATGAGCACCAAGAGCGGCCAGAACATCCTTCAGCGCCGCCGCGCCAAGGGCCGTCACCGCCTGACCGTCTGAGGCCGGGAGTTTCCCCCTCCGGGGACACCCAGCCCGCTTCAGGCGTCGTACCATTGCTGCTATGGAGCCTCGCCTGATCCTCAATACCAGCGCCACGGACTCCGGTGGTACAGCTCCCAGTAACACAGCTCCCAGTAACACAGACCCCAGCGCCACCCTCACGCCAGCCGTGAAGAAGGTGGCGCTGGTTTCTCTGCGTGGGGACCGCGAGTTTCGCAAGGTCAGGGCGCACGGGCAGGTGATCCGCACCAGGCTGTTCCAGCTGCGCGTGACCGACTATCGCCCGCGTTACGGTGAGCAGTGGCGGCCACGCGCCATCATTGGCATCGTGGTTCCCAAGAAGACCCTAAAACTGGCGGTTCACCGCAACCGGGCGCGTCGCCGGGTGCAGGAGGCGCTGCGGACCCTGCCCGCGCTGCCGCCCTGCCGCGCCATCCTGAGTCCGGCGGCGCTGGTGCTCGACGCGCCTTTTGCGGAGCTTCAGGCGGCTTTGGCAAAAGCGCTGGGCAGCTTCGACCCCAAGGCAAAAGGCAGGCCGAAAGGCGGGCGCGGGCCAGCGAAACCGGCTCCGGCGGCAGGTCAGCCGTGAGCGCTCCTGCCCCGCTTTCCGTGACCCTCCCGGCCCGGTTGCTCATCAGGGCGGTGCGTGGGTATCAGCGCAAATTGTCGCCGCTCAAGGCCGCGCCGAGTTGCCGCTTCACGCCCACCTGTAGCGAGTACGCCGCCCAGGCCATCGGGCTGCACGGGGCGGTGCGGGGCAGCTGGCTGGCCGCGTCGCGTATCCTGCGGTGTCATCCGTTTCATCCGGGGGGCTACGACCCGGTGCCGATCCCCCGAGGTCACCCGGTTTCTCCCATGATCCAATCGGCGCAGTCGCCGTCCAGCACAGCCTCCTTGCAAGCTTCCCCCGCCCTCAAGCCCGCCCCTCGTCAAAAGAAGCGTGAACCATGATGAAATTCCTGAATCCCCTGCTGGCCGTTCTCGGCCTCGCTGCTGCCGGAAGTGCCGGCGCCAGCGTCAAGCCCGACTGGATCGAGACCCAGAATTTCAACGGCAAGCCCGCCACCATTTACACCAGCAACCTCGCGGACGTGGTGTTCAACCCATCGGGCGAAATTGTCGGCTGGTACATCAAGCAGGCCGCCGGGACACGGCTGATCGACGACAAGAACGGTCAGCCCGACTTTTCCAAGCTGATCGGTGAAAAGGGCGCGGTCAATCTGGTGCGCGGCGGCAGCGCCCTGCGGGTGAGCGTCACGGGCAACACGGCGGTCAAGACGGCCAAACCCGTGCAGCTGGTGCGCGACGTGGCGGGCAACCGGATGCAGGCCATCTTCACCTACAGCCAGGGCGCGGCCACCGTGACCAAGACCGTGGTGCTGCACCCGCGCCAGTTCAACATGCAGACCGAGATCAACGTGGTGGGCGCAACCGGCTACACTGTCGTCTTCGACGGGCTGGGCAAGAACGCCAACCCCGGCATCCGCAATCTGGCCCAGGGTGGGCAGGTCGTCGAGGGCGCGGCGGGCAGCAAGAACGTCCAGTACGCCGCGCTGTTCGACACCCTGACCACCGGCTTTCTGGGTCTGGGGTCCAATTCGTACACCGCCCACATGCTGGTGGTGCGCCCCGGAGTGGGCAATCCGGCTGGCAGTCCCCTCAGCAGCACCACCGTCGGCGGCCAGCAGGCCAGCCTGACCCTCAGGGCTGCGGGCAGCACCAAGCTCGACATCTACGGCGGCAAGAACGAGCTGATCCACCTGTACCAGGAGGGCTACACCAAGCTGCCCGGCCTGTTCACGCCCAACATCTTCGGGCAGATCAGCCTGTACCTCGTCAAGTTCATGGAGTACCTGTACACCTTCCTGAAGAGCTGGGGACTGGTGATCTTCGTGTTCACGGTGCTGCTCAGGTTGGCCATCTGGCCGCTGATGCAGACCCAGGGCCGCACCACCGCCAAGATGCAGATGGTCCAGCCGATGCTGAAAGAGGCCCAGACCCGCTACAAAGACGACCCGCAGCGGCTCCAGCAGGAGACCATGCGGCTGTACAAGGAAAACAACGTCAACCCGGCGGGCTGCCTGAGCATGTTTATTCCGCTGCCGATTCTGGCCGTGCTGTTTTCCACCTTCCGCAACTTCGAGTTCGACCAGGGCCTGTGGTGGCTGCCCGACCTCAGCCTGCCCGACCCGCTGTATATCCTGGCGGTGGTGTACGTGGCCGCCAACCTGCTTCAGCTGTACATCAGCACCCGCAAATCGCCGCAGATGTTCAAGCAGCAGTCGTTCATCTACATCATCTACCTGTATTTCGCCCTGACCTTCCCGGCGGGCGTCACACTCTACTGGATCATCTCCACGCTGATCGGCGCGGGCCAGCAGTTTCTGATCAACAAGCAGGTCGAGGCCCAGATGCTGGGCGGGCTGGCGTCCGGCGGCAGCGTGGTTGTCGAGAAGGTGAGTGACGGCAGGTCGCAGGGGGCGAAGGCCCAGAAGACCTCGCTGAGCAAGGCCACCTCACCCTCACCTGCCAGCAAGGTGCTCAAGACGACCATCAAACCTGCGACGGGCAACAAGAAGTAGTTATATCGTAACTGCTCAGCGGGTGAAGTCAGGCATGATAACATCGCCTCGAAAAATGCTAACGAGTCCATGCCAGACATTCAATCCTTGCTTGTGGCAGGTCGAGATGTAGCTCCGGATTCGGGCGAAGTGCTGGCCACCTTCCTCA
>JANXWI010000209.1 GCA_025351205.1 Deinococcus sp. | reverse complement strand
ACAACCTCTACAAACATCTGCGCCCGGACGGTGAGCCGCCCTTTCCGTCGTGGGCCGACGCCTTCTATCTGCTGTACGCGCCGCTGGTCACGGCTGGCATCTGGCGGCTGATGCGTCCGGCAGCCTCCGGGGCGCAGTCTGGGCCGCAGCTCACGCGCCTGCTGCTCGACATCGCCACGGTGGTGATCACGGTGTTTGTGCTGCTCTGGCACTTTATATACGCGGGCACAGTGGCCGAGTCAGGGAACCTGCCGGGCCTGCTGGTCAATCTGAGTTACCCGCTTCAGGATTCGCTGATGGTCAGCCTGGTGTTCCTGATCGCCCTTCAGGAGCGGGTCGGTCTGCCGCGCGCGGCGATTGTCTGGCTGAGTCTGGGATTCGTGTTCAACTTTGCTGGCGACGTGGCCTACGCCGTGTTGCTGCCCGAACCGTACAGCCTGACCAACCTGGTGATGGACATCTGCTTTACGTTCTGTCAGGCCGCGTTTGGCGTGGCGGCCATCTGGAGCGAGCTGCGCCCCGGTGAGAGCCGCAGAATCCTGACGCCGCGCGCCGTTGCCCTCAGTCCATACGCGGCCATCGTGATCTGTTTCAGCCTGATCGCCTGGCAGGTGGGCGCCCGTCACGGCGTCGCCGCGCCCACCGAGCTGCTGCGCGTGCTGGGTGACGTGGTGGGAACCGGCCTGGTCACGCTGGTGGTGGTACTGCGGCAGAATCTGTCCTTTCGTGAAAATGCGGCCCTGAACCGTGAGCTGAGCGTCAACGTCGCCGAGACCGAGCGGCGGGCCACCCATGACCCCCTGACCGGGCTGCCCAACCGCGCCCTGCTGGACACCCGGCTGGACAAGGCGATCCGGCGGGGTGCCGCCCTGGGTCATCAGGTCGCGGTGCTGTACATCGACATCGACCGCTTCAAGACCATCAACGACGGCCTGGGGCACGAGGTCGGCGATCAGCTTCTGGTGGCTGTGGCGCGGGCGCTGATGGCCGAACTCGGGCCGAACGACACCCTGGCGCGTCAGGGCGGCGACGAGTTCATGGTGGTGATGCCCGATCTGTCCGGCACTCATCAGGCCAGCTCAGGGCCGGGCAGCTCAGGGCCAAGCGGCTCAGGACCAAGCAGCTCAGGGCTGGGCGGCTCAGAGTGGGGCGGCTCAGAGCGGGCCGAACTGCTGGCGCGGCGGCTGATGCAGTGCCTGAACGTGCCGCTGCCGGTGAGCGGACGGACGCTGGTGATCACGGCCAGCATGGGGCTGGCGATGTTCCCGCGCGACGGCACGGACGGCCCGACCCTGCGCAAACACGCCGACACCGCCATGTACCGCGCCAAGGCGAACGGGCGCAACGCCCTGCAAAGCTTCACCCCTGACATGAGCGGTGGCCTGAACGCCCTGGAGCTGGAACAGGCACTGAGGGCCGCCGTGACGCGCGGTGATTTTGAGCTGCACTACCAGCCGCAGGTGCATACGAGCGGCGCGCTGCTGGGCATGGAGGCGCTGGTCCGCTGGCGACGGCAGGGCACACTGGTCCCGCCCGGCGAGTTCATTCCGCTGGCCGAGGAGACCGGCCTGATCGTACCGCTGGGAACCTGGGTGCTGCGCGCGGCGCTGCGCCAGCTGGCCGCCTGGGACGCGGCGGGCCTGAAGGTGCCCCGGATGGCCGTGAACGTCTCGGCCCGGCAGTTCACGGCTCCGGGGCTGCCCGAGAGCGTGCTGTCGGCCCTCACAGAAACGGGCACCGCGCCGCAGCGGCTGGAACTGGAGCTGACCGAGAGCGCGGTGACACACGATCTGGCGGGCACCGTGCGCCAGCTGACCGAACTGCGCGGCCTGGGCGTGCGGGTGGCGCTCGACGATTTCGGCACCGGCCAGTCGTCGCTGTCTGTGTTGCGCGCCCTGCCCGCCGACACCCTCAAGATCGATCAGACCTTCGTGGCGGGCCTGCCTGCCGATACCGAGAGCGTGGCCGTGGTGCGGATGGTGCTGGCGCTGGCCCAGAGCCTGGGGCTGGACGTGGTGGCCGAAGGCATTGAAACCCAGGGCCAGTGGCACACGCTGAGCGACCTGGGCTGCTCGCTGGGGCAGGGCTACCTCTTTGCCCGCCCGCTCGTCGCGGGTCAGGTCCCAGCCTGGCTCCAACACTGGCAGGCGCGGTGTGACACAGCTGCCGGGCCAGGTGAGAGACTGCCCGTGGCCGCCGGAGCACTGCAAATCTGAGGACCGGGCACCCCGAGAAGTCTGACCCACTGCCCCCTGCTGACCAATTGACGGTGTGCCAGGCGCTTTTTTTCTCGGAGGCGGGTGATCCGGTTTCCGGCGATTCCCATCACACCCGGAATCCACGTGTGCCCTCGTTCATGCACCGTTCATCACCCCGCCTTCATCAATCTCGCCCATGCGCCACATGGCCGATGCAGGTCTGCGCCCGACCCGGTAGCCTGGGGCCATGAGTCTGCCGACCCCTCAACCTTCATCTGTGGCACAGACGCGCAAACCTCCGGCCCATAAACCTTCGGCCAGCGGCGCGGCCCTGGGGGTGCTGAGCCGCTACCTCGGCCCGCTGTGGCCCAAGGTGCTGCTGTTGGCCGTGCTGCTGCTCGGCAGCGTCGCGCTCAGCCTGTACCTGCCCCAGCTGGTCGCGCGGTTTCTGGACACCGCCCAGCAGCGGGGCAGCCTGAACACCCTGACCCGGCTGGCCCTGACCTACATCGGCATCGCGGTGGCGGTGCAGCTTCTGTCGGCGGGCGCGACGTATATCGGCGCGGACGTGGGCTGGGCGGCCACCAACCGCCTGCGCCTCGACCTGACCCGGCACCTGCTGGCCCTCGACATGAGTTTCCACAAGGAGCGCACCCCCGGCGAGCTGATCGAGCGGGTGGACGGCGACGTGACCGCGCTGTCCAACTTTTTTTCACAGTTCACGGTGCGGGTCTTCGGGGCCGTGCTGCTGTTGCTGGGGGCGCTTGTTATGTTCTGGCGCGAAAAGTGGTGGCTGGGCCTGATGGTCAGCGTGTTCGCGGTTTTCACGCTGCTGGCCATGAACCGGGTGCGGCGCGTCGGGATAGAGCCGACCCGCACCGAGCGCGAGGCGAGCGCCCACATGTTCGGCTTTGTCGAGGAGCGCCTGACCGGCATAGACGACGTGCGCTCGCTGGGCGCCGGCCCCTACACGCTGGCCCGGTTCCTGGGCGTGCAGCGCAGCTTCTTCTGGAAGGCGTACCGGGCCTGGATGGCCCGCAGTGCGGTGCTGCGGCTCTCGATGCTGCTGTTCACGGTGGGGTACGTGGCGGTGATCGCCTCGGCGGTGGGGCTGTACCTGGGCGGAGCCGTCACCATCGGCACGGCGTTTCTGTTCTATCAGTACATGAGTCTGGTGGAAGAACCCATCGATCAGCTCACGCAGCAGCTTCAGGACCTCCAGAAGGCCGGGGCCAGCCTGATCCGGGTGGGCGAACTGCTCAACTTGCAGAGCCATCTGACACAGGGAACCCAGACGTTGCCGGCGGGCGCACTGACACTGGAATTCGCGGGCGTGTCGTTCGGCTACGGGGATGGCGGTCACGGTGCGGGCAATGCCGGCGCAGGTAGCGACAGTGTGGATGGCAGCAGTGCAGGCAGCGACAGTGCAGGCAGCGACAGTGTGGGCAGTGAACGGGTGCTGAGCGAGGTGAGTTTTACCCTGAAGGCCGGGCACACCGTGGGCCTGCTGGGCCGCACCGGCAGCGGCAAGACCAGCCTGACGCGGCTGGTGTCGAGGCTCTACGACCCCGCGTCGGGGCAGGTGCTGCTGGGAGGTCTGCCGACCAGTGCCGTGCAGCTGGCCGACCTGAGGCGCAGGGTGGCCGTGGTCACGCAGGACGTGCAGCTGTTTCAGGCCTCGGTGCGCGACAACCTGACCTTCTTCAACCCTCTGGTAGAAGACCACCGGGTGCGCGCGGCGCTGGCCGAGGTGGGCCTGGAAGTCTGGCTGGACTCGCTTCCGGACGGGCTGCACAGCCAGCTGCCGGTGGGCAGCCTGTCGGCGGGCGAGTCGCAGCTGCTGGCTTTCGCCCGCGTCATGCTGCAAGACCCCGGCCTGATCGTGCTCGACGAACCCAGTTCGCGCCTCGACCCTGCCACCGAGGCGCGGCTCACGGCGGCCATGCAGCGGCTGCTGTCGGGCCGCACCGCCATCGTGATCGCGCACCGCCTGGACACCGTGGCCCGCGCCGACGACATCCTGGTGCTGGGGGCGGGCAGGGTCCTCGAACACGGCCCCCGCGCCACCCTGGCCCGCGACAGGAACAGCGAGTACAGCCGCCTGATCGCCGCCGGGCAGAGTGTGATGGATGAGGTTTTGGCGTGAACGGAATCCAGAGACGCGCCGATCAATCTAGAAAGAGGAGGGGCCGCCCCCGACGACTTGCCAATGGCGACCCCGCAGGCCAAAGCGGGCACAGAGGAATCCAGAGACGCGCCGATCAATCTAGAGAGAGGAGGGGCTTCCTCTTGGCGAAGACAGCGCGGTTGACCACGCTTCGCCGCTTAGGCACAGCAGCGCCCATGAGGACGCTTGCCCGCCGCCCCCGACGACTTGCTAATGGCGACCCAGCAGGCCACAGTATGCACAAAAGAATCCAGAGACGCGCCGATCAATCCCGACCCAATAAACTCAACTGGTCATCGGATGCTCTGCCCGCTCACCCCCTCCCAGCCTCCCCCCTCAAGGGGGAGGGGCTGAAACCTGTACTTGATTGTGGTCATCCGCTCAGTCCCGGTAACAGACGCCCCCACCTCAAGGAAACCGCATGACCACCCTGCCCCAATCCAATTCAGCCCAGCCCAATCCGGCCCAATCCAATCCGGCCCGTCCCGCCGTGCCCACCCTGGCCCTGATGCGCCGCCTGTTCGCCTACGACCCCGGGCTGTTTGGTCTCAATCTGGCGCTGTGGGGCGCGTTTCACAGTGCGCCCGCGCTGTTCAGCTACGCCGTGAGCGAGATTTTCACGCGCCTGAGTGTCTTCGAGAAGCTGCGGATCGGTGGGCAGGCTACCGGCGGGGCGCTCACGGCGGTCTGGGTGATGGTGGGCGTGTTCGCCGCCGCGAGGCTGGCGCGCTTCGGGGTTTTCCAGTTCGCCTTTCAGGCGTTTGTGCGCCTCTGGTACATTCTCGACGCGCTGGTGAGGCGCAACCTGCTGGGCTACCTGCTGCTGGCCCCCGGCTCGCGCAGGCTGCCCGACACGCCTGCCGAGGCCATCAGCCGCTTCAGAGACGACGTGGAAGACGTGGCCGGATACACCGAGGTCTGGATCGACTCGGCGGGCTTCGTGCTGTACACCGCCGTCGCCCTGACCCTGATGGCGCGGGTTGATCCGCTGATCACGCTGGTGGTGTGTGCCCCGCTGCTGCTGATGGTGCTGGTGGTGCAGCGCCTGTCGCCGACCATCCGGGGCTACCGAAGGCGCATGCGCGAGGCCACCGCCCGCGTGACCGATTTCGTGGGCGAGACCTTCGCCGCCGTGAGCGCCGTGAAGCTGTCGGGCCGCGAGGGCGACATGGTGGCGCACCTGGGTGGCCTGGGCGAAACACGCCGCCGCGCCGCCCTGAAAGACGTGCTGTTGACCGAGCTGATCAAGGGCGTGAACAGCAACATGATCGCCGTCGCCACCGGGCTGGTGCTGCTGCTGGGGGCCAGCCGCTTCCGTACGGGCGGCCTGAGCATCGGAGACTTCGTGCTGTTCGCCGCCCTGCTGCCCCGGCTGACCGGCAGCATGGGCTTTTTTGGCGACATGATCGCCCGCCACCGCCGCACCGGGGTGAGTTTTGAGCGCATGCACCGGCTGTTACAGGACGCGCCGCTTGACAGCATTGTGGAGCATCATCCGCTTCACCTGAACAGCCCGGAGGGCGAGGCGCTGCCCCTGCCCCCTGCGCCCCAGGCCACTGCGCTGGAGCGGCTGGAGGTGTCGGGCCTGAGCGCTTTGTACACCAACGGGCGCGGCGTGCAGGAGGCCAGCTTCACGCTCCTGCGCGGCGAGTTCGTGGTGGTTACCGGGCGTATCGGCAGCGGCAAGACCACGCTGCTGCGCGCTCTGCTGGGCCTGATTCCGCAGACGGCTGGCAATCGGCGCTGGAACGGCGAGCTGATCGACGACCCGGCCAGTTTCTTCGTGCCGCCGCGCAGCGCCTACACTGCTCAGCTGCCGCAGCTGTTCAGCGAAACCCTGCGTGAGAACGTGCTGATGGGCCAGGAAGACGAACACTCGGGTGAGCGTCTGGCCCGCGCCCTGCGGCTGGCCGTCATGGACACCGACCTGAATCAGCTGGCGCAGGGCCTGGGCACCCCGGTGGGCGCGCGCGGCGTGAAGCTGTCGGGCGGGCAGGTGCAGCGGGCCGCCGTGGCGCGGATGCTGGCCCGCGACGCCGATCTGCTGGTCTTCGACGATGTGAGCAGCGCTCTGGACGCCGCCACTGAGGCGCAGCTGTGGGCCGGGCTGTTCGCTGAGCGGGCGGGCGCGACCTGCCTGGTGGTGTCGCACCGCCGGGCCGCGCTGCTGCGGGCAGACCGCATTCTGCTGCTGGAACACGGGCGCGTCACCGACTCCGGCAAACTTGGGGAGCTGCTCTCTCGCAGCGCCGAGATGCGGGCGCTGTGGGCCGAGGACACGGTGAGCTGAGGATACGGTGGCGGAGTGATCGAAAGCCGGGCTTCCACTGCGAGGTTGGGCAACTGGATCGGGCAGCTGGGTCGGGCAGCTGGAGACTTCAGGAAACCGGGGCGCGGCTGGAATCCGGGTCACATATGCGTTGACGCAAGATCAAAAATGTGCCTCGTAACATCGAAAAAGGGCAGATAACTGTAAAAAGCAGAGACGTTTACCTCTGGTTTCTTTAGTCGCTCTTGACATGGTTGTCATCCGTACCATCTGGACAGGTGGGCACGCCTACCCTGGGGGGATTTAAATCCAGAGGCCCTTCAGGAGACCAGATGAAAGCTCTACTCGCTTTAACGCTTCTGCTTACCGCCGCCCCCGCTCTCGCCGCGCCCGGTTCCTGGAAGGGCACCATCACCATGTACGTGCAGGACTACACCCCCGACGTGGCCGGTGCCAAGCGCCCGCTGAAGGCCTTTCAGCAGATCGCCGACGAGTACGCCAAGAAGTATCCCGGCATCAAGGTGACCTTCAGCAAGACGCCGGTGCCCGACAACGACACCATGGTGCGGGTCAAGGCGGCGGCGGGCGAGCTGTTCGACGTGTACTGGGCGCAGGCCGCCAGCCTCAACAGCACGCTTCCAAAGGGCGTGGCCGTGGACCTGGCCCCGGTGCTCAAGCAGCCCAACCCCTACATTCCGGGCAACAAGGCCTGGCAGGACGCCCTGAACAAGCGGGTGCTGGCCGAGACGGCGGCCCCCAGCGGCGCGGTCTACGCCCTGAGCGGCGACGTGGTGGCCTTCACGCTGTTCTACAACCAGACGCTGTTCAAGAAGGCGGGCGTGACCAAGGCACCGGCCACCTGGACCGAGCTGCTGGACGCCTCCAAGAAGCTGAAGGCGGCGGGCCTGGGCGTCATGACGGCGGTGCCCGCCTACCCCTGGTGGAGCCGCCACTTCCAGAGCGACCTGTACAGCAAAGATTACGCCCGCATCAGCGCCTTCGACGGCCAGCCGGGCTTCTCTGCGCTCGACGAGGCCATCGCCATCAACAAGGGCATCCTGTCGCCCAAGGATGACCGCTTCATGTCTTGGTGGCCCACCTTCAAGCAGTTCACCGACTACTGGGACAAGGACTACCTGACCCTGGCCCCCGAGAAGAACTACGACGCCTTCCAGACCTTCGTGGGCAGCAAGGAGGCGCTGATCTACGAGGGCAGCTACAAGGCCCGCGAGATGCAGGACGCCGGGGTGGCCTTTCCGGTGGGGGCCTTCAACTTTCCCAGGCTGAGCAAGAAGGAGAGCAAATACGCCACCGGCATCGACACCGCGAACGTGACCGGCGGCACCGGCTCGTTCCAGTTCGCGGTCAGCACGCCGCTGTCGAACAAGACCATGAAGGAGGCGGGCAAGCAGGAGGCGGTGCTCGACTGGATGAAGTTCTTCGGCACGCCCGCCAACCTGCAACGGGTGGTCGGCGAGAACGGCAGCTACGTGCCCACCTGGCCCGGCACCACGCCGAAGTTCAGCAAGCAGTTCGACAGCGCCGCCCTGAGCGCCCAGATCGGCCTGCCGGAGCGCTCCATCGGGGTGGGCGACTCGGCCCCCAACCTGGGCTGGGGCGACATGCAGAAGATTTTCGGGCTGTACCTGTCGGGCAATGTGAGCTTCGATCAGGCCAAGGTGCAGGTGCAGCAGACCCTGGACCGCGCCTCTGCCGACTACGCCCGCAAGAACAAGGTGGACTACTCCAAGTACAAGTAGAAGCTATCTCTTGGTGTTTCGAGCGGGGCTTACCACCTGACCTAGAATAAGGATTTCGATACGCCTATCACAATTTGAAATCCCGCCGAAACTATAGCTTTGAATCAGAACTTATCGCTCTCCTCTTTCATTGATCAAAATGAATATGACGCCGCCGTCTGTCCAGAATTAAGTGTGAGGTAGATCTTATGACCACCCGCCCCTATCTGCTCACCGCCCTCAGCCACAGCTGGCCCTGGGCCACACCCTGATGTTTCGCAGGCCGGGACGCGCCCCTCTGGGTGGTTCTGGCCTGATTTCTGGAGGAACCACATGAGGGCCAACGCGTCACCTTCAGACCGCCCGGACCCAAACCGCTCAGACCCGGCGGTTCAGGCAGTTGAGCTTCAGCCCTACGTCCGGCCCCGCATCAACTTCGTTCAGCGGCTGTGGCGGGCGCGGCTGGCGTACCTGTTTCTGCTGCCCAGCCTGCTGCTGACGGGCTGGTTCTCCTATGTTCCGGCCTACACCGCCCTGACCCGCGCCTTCACCGACTGGGACGGCCTGAACCCGCCCAACTTTACGGGATTGGAGAATTTTCAGCGGGCCGTGACCGACCCGGTGATGCAGGAGGCGGGCGGTCACAGCGCCGTGTGGGTGGCGCTGGGCCTGCTGCTGGCCGTCGTTCCGCCGCTGCTGGTGGCCGAGCTGATCTACCACCTGCGCGGCCAGAAGCGGCAGTATTTCTATCGCACGCTGTTCGTGGTGCCCATCGTGATTCCCTCGCTGGTGCTGCTGCTGGTGTGGAGCAACTTCTACCGTTCGGACGGCCTGATCAATCAGGTTCTCGGGGCGCTGCACCTGAGTTCGCTTCAGCATGGCTGGCTGAGTAACCCGGGCACGGCGCTGTACAGCCTGATCTTCCTGGGCTTTCCGTACATTGACGCCTTCTACCTGCTGCTGCTGTACGCGGGCCTTCAGGGCATTCCAAAGGAGGTGACCGAGGCCGCGCGGCTCGACGGGGCCAGCGGCCTGCGCCGGGTGTTCAGCATCGACCTGCCGCTGCTGGCCCCGCAGCTGCGCCTGATCGCGCTGCTGGCGATCATCGGCAACGTGCAGTATTTCATCTCGCCGCTGGTGCTGACCGCCGGTGGGCCGGGCAACTCCACCACCGTGCCCGCGCTGCTGATGTACCAGACGGCCACCAAGTTCGGTGAATACGGCTACGCGATGGCCATCGCGGTGCTGCTGTTTCTGGTGGTGGTGGCGCTGACCGCACTCTCGCAGTGGCTGAGCCGGGGCGGGGCGGCGCAGTCATGAGCAGGCCAGCTCTGGGCAGACCAGCCGTGGTCAGGTCGGCCACGGGCAGAAGCTCGCTCTCGCCCGCCGAGCTGCTGCGTCAGGCCATTTTGCTGCTGTTCGGGCTGCTGGCGCTGTTCCCGCTGTATTTCAGCGTGGTCAACTCGTTTAAAAACCCGGTGCAGTACGCCAGCAACCTGCTGAATGTCCCTGCGGCGCTGCACCCGGAAAACTACGCCGTGGCCTGGACGCAGATCGCCGGGCCGATGGTGAACTCGCTGCTCATCACGCTCGCCAGCGTCCTGTTTACGCTGATGTTCGCGGCGCTCAGCGCCTACGCCTTTGCCCTGATGGACTTTCCGGGGCGGCACCTGCTGTTTGCCCTGGTGTTCGCACTGCTGCTGATTCCCGACTTTCTGACGCTCATTCCGCTGTACTTGCAGATCAAGGCGCTGACCCTGCCCAGCAACTATCTGGCGATCATTCTGCCCACGGTGGCCGCCGGGCAGGCGTTCAGCATCCTGGTGCTCAGGACCGCCTTCGAGGGCATCCCACGGGGGATTCTGGAAGCGGCCCGCATCGACGGGGCCGGACATCTCCAGACGCTGCTGCGGGTGGTGTTGCCGATCAGCATTCCGGCGCTGGTGAGCGTGGCGATCATCCGGCTGGTTCCGGTCTGGAACGACTACCTGCTGCCCTCGCTGGTGCTCGACGAGGCGCACCGCACCCTGCCGATGGCGCTGGTGGCCTTTCAGGGCGGTGGATCGGCCACCACCAGCACCCCCAACTACGGCGCGCTGATGGCCTCGTACGTGCTCTCGGCGCTGCCGCTGCTGGTGCTGTTCTCCTTCCTGATGCGCTCGTACATTCAGGGCCTGACAGGCGGCGCCGTCAAAGATTGACAGTCAGAGCCTAACAGCGATAGTTTGGACAGTTTTTTAGTTTCAAACGCAGTGAATCAGGAGAATGCCGTCTGGAACGCTCGGCCCGTTCACCCCCTCCCAACCTCCCCTCTCAAGGGGGAGGGGTTAAAGTACGCCGTGTTTATTGGTGTCTACTCCCAGAAACCAGAAAATGTCCGAACCGTTGAACTGGCAGGGGCTGTTCACCAATGGTCTGGACGCTTTCCTGACTACTGCACGGATAACCAGCCGAAGTGAGGCGAATTCAAACCACTTCGCTCCCTCACCCTTGAGAGGGGACTGGCACAGTTCAAAGAGAGGGCTGGGGAGGGGGTGAACGGGCTGAGCGTCCAAGACGATGTTTCTGGCGCCTGAACTGGATGCAGAATACGGCCCAGGCCACAGGTGCGAAGCAGATACGAAAAAGGCCGCCCGTTCATTTGGGCGGCCTTTTTCGTATCCAGAATCTGAAGGTTTAGATGCTCAGTCGGCGGATGCTCAATCGTCGGCGGCGGGCGCGGCGGCGGACGCGTCGTTGCCCCTGGGCGCTTCTGGGTTCTCCACGAACTCGAAGGGGTCCACGGCGTCGAAGCCCACGCCCTTCTCGTAGTCCTGAATCTTGACGTGCAAGCGCTTCACGTCGCCCTCGACGCTGCCGTAATCGAAGGTGTCCCAGATGATGGTCGGCACCTTGGCGTCACCGTCGAAGTTGGGCACCTCGCGGCCCGCCTTGATGCCCTCTTCCAGCTTCTTGCGGCTCTCGATACCCAGGTTGCGAAAGGCCACCTGCATCACGTCACGGTTGAAATCGCGCGGGCCGTAGATTCCGGCCTTGTACACCGTGGTGGCAAACTCGTCCCAGTCAGGGATCAGGTGCGAGGCGGGCATGGAAAACTGGCCGATCACGCTGCGGATGGCCTCCAGCGTGCGCTGCGGGTAGTAGTACAGGTACAGCCGGGTGCATTCCAGAAAGAAGTTGTAGTGGGCCGCCTCGTCTACGGCGATGGTCTGGGCCACTTTCGCCAGCACCGGGTCCACGGCGTTGGCGACCTTGTCGCTCTTGCCGGTGGCCAGCTTCATCAGGTTCAGGTAGTTCAGCTGGGTGGCCCGCTCCTGAAACACCGTGTACACCAGGTTGTGAATGGCGTCCGGGAAGGGAAGGTGCCACTGCTGGGCGCGCAGACGCTCCTTGTACTCGGCCAGCCACTGCGGGCTGCGCTGGCGGCTGAACAGCACGGCGTTCTCCCAGGAGTCGGCGTGCTTTTCCTCCTCGCTGCCCCACCGCAGCTGAAAGTGGCTGCGTCCGTGGCTGCGGCGCACCAGATTCACCAGTTCGGCGGTGTAGTCGGGCGCGTACTGCTCGACGGCGAAAAAGCCCGTCAGGGTGGTCATGATCTCTTTGGGCAGGTCGTGGCGCAGGGATTTCCAGTCGAAGCTCAGGTCGGCGTTCCAGTTGCGGGTTTCCTGGCTGCGGGCGGTGTACCAGCGGTACAGGCCCAGAAAAGCCCGCTCGATCAGGCGGTCTTTTTCGCGGTTGCTGAGCAGTCCGGCGGGCGTACTCGGCACGTCCAGCAGGGCGTTGGGAGGCAGAATGGCACTCATGAAAACTCCTTTAAGGGCAGTATTGCTCATGGCCCAGACCCTCGCCCGCATGCGCCTGGCCGGTGTGTCCGGGTCGCTCGTCGGGGCAGAGGATGAATGAGGGTAACACCTGGGCGTGAGCAGGCTCCAGGGCCAGATGTCCGGCCTACGTCCAGTCTGAAGGCAGACCGGAGCGGCACTGTGGCGCAGGCGACAGAAAAAAGCGGTGCGGGCCGCTGCCGGGGTGTAAAGGGATGTTAAAGCGTCTGGGCGCAGAACAACGCCTACGGACAGCGGTTTGTGAATACGATGACGGGGTCAAAAGAAAACAACCCCCAGCCTGGAGGCGCACTGTCACATGGAGCAGCGAATTTTACTGATCGAAGACAACCTGGACATCACCCGTGTGGTTCAGTACGAACTGGAACAGGCTGGCTATCGTGTCCTGACGGCCCCCGACGGAATTTCCGGGCTGACCAGCGCGCGCGAAAATATTCCCGATCTGGTGATTCTGGACCTGGGTTTACCCGATTTCGACGGTGCCGAGATCGCCCGCCGCCTGCGCAAGACCAGCCCGGTGCCGATCATCATCCTGACCGCCATGGACGCGCTGGACCGCAAGGTCAACCTGCTGGAGGCGGGCGCGGACGACTACATGACCAAGCCCTTCCACCCCGAAGAGCTGGTGGCCCGCGTCAAGGTGCAGCTGCGCCACCAGCAGCACGGTGAAGTCATCATGATCGGCGCGCTGGAGATTCACCCGCAGAAACGCCTGTGCCACTACAACGGCCACGAGGTGCGCCTCTCGCCCAAAGAATTCGACCTGCTGACCTTCCTGGCGCGGCAGCCGGGGCGGGTGTACTCGCGCGGCGAGATCGAGCGCGAGGTCTGGAACGGCGAGCTGCCCAGCAACAGCAACGTCGTGGACGTGCACATGGCGAACATGCGGGCCAAGCTGCGAGACCTCGACGGTTACGGCATCATCCGGACCGTGCGCGGCATCGGCTACGCGCTGAAGACCAACTGAGCCTGCCATAGCGTCTCCATCTGCGCGGTCTCTGCCGGACAACACCGGGACGGGGCCGCGTTTCTGATGCACGGTGTCGGAAAGCTCACGCCCTGAGTACGTCCTTGCTGCCGTTTCGGGTTTCCGCGTCTTGGCGAGAGCAGCGCCCATGAGGACGCTTCGCCGCAAACAGCGCTCCACCCCTACACTCTCGCCAGGCGGGCAGGCGTGCCCAGGCGCGTCCGTTCTGCCCAAGAAGACGTACTCCTGTCCTCTCTCGCTTCTTGGGCAGAACAGCGCGGTTGACCACGCTTGCCCGCTCCGCTCGGTAAAGCTAAAGCTTCACAAGGAGATACTTGGTCACGGTTGCGCGGGTTAAACTGCCCAGCACATGAACAAGCTGATACAGGCTTTCATCCTGGGAGCGGCGGTGCTGGGCGGAACAGTGCTGGGCGCAACGGTACAGGCATCGGCCACATCGACTGCCGAGGGACAACTGCTGACGCGCCTGAACCAGATCCGGGCGGCGGGCGTGAGCTGTCCGGGCAGCGGGGCCAGGCCGGTGGCCGGAGCGCTCCGGCTTTCGGACGCACACGCCGCCTCGGCGCTCAGACAGGCCGGTTACATGGCCCGCAGCGGCCTGGTCACCCACACCGGGCCGGACGGAACCACGCCGCGCGTGCGGGCAGCCAGCACCGGCATCCAGTCGGTGAGCGTCACCGAGATCGTGTATCTGGGGAGCGGGTTGGACACTGAGGCGGCCATGCAGTGGTGGTTGCACTCGCCCGTTCACTGTTTTTACATGACCGACGGGCGGTACACCACCGCCGGGGCGAGCGTGGTGCGTGGCAGCCGGGGCACGGCGTACGTGATGGTGCTGACGAGCGACTCTCGTTGAGGTTGGAAGGCTCTGTCAGGCTTTGGCTTCGAGCTTTTGCAATTCCCCACCCCCCAGCCCCCTACCCCAGAGGGGCAGGGGGGGCTAAACAGAACCGTCAAGCGCTGCGCTACTGGCAAGGCGCGTCGGTTGACCCGGCGGGGTATTGACCCTGGTTTTATCCATCTGGAAGGCGGAAATCCGCTTCCTGATACTGGAAGGTCGGAGAGGTCAGTTCGGTGGTTCGGACGCCTGGGCGCGGCTTTGATCCGCCGAAGGCTGTGCGGCGGCGATCTGGAAGGGATGTTGGCGCATCCTGACGATCAGTTTTAAACCCAACGCCCTGGCCGTTACCCCTCGCCCCCGGCGGGAGAGGGGCCTCGCGCAGCGAGGGGGAGAGGGGACGCCCGAGTGCGCCCGGATCAACCATCCCCCCTGGCCTTTAGCCCCTCCCCCTTGAGGGGGGAGGTTGGGAGGGGGTGAACTGGCCGAGCGTTCCGGCGAGATTGAAAGGGCCAGCCGACCCCTCAACTCCCCTCCGGCACCCTGCGCACCGGCAACTTGACCCAGCCGCGCCTCGACACGAAGCGGAACACGATCACCACGCCCGCGCCGCTCAGCTGCACGCCAAGCTGCGGCAGGTGGCCTTGCAGCAGATACACCGCGAAGGCTCCGGCGGCGGCGGCGGTGGCGTACAGCTGGTCGCGGCGGTACAGCACCTCGGGCACCTCGTGGGCCAGCAGGTCGCGGATGATGCCGCCGCCCACCCCCGACAGCGCGCCCGCGAAGGTCACGCCCAGCGGTCCCAGCCCCAGCTTGCTGGCCCCCAGCGCCCCGGTGGCGGCGAACAGGGCCAGCCCCAGCGTGTCGAACAGGCTGATGGCGCGCTCGAAACGGGCCAGCCGGGTGCCGAAGGCAAACGCCGTCAGCGATCCGGCAATCGCCAGCCACAGGTAGGTCTCGTCGCGCAGAAACAGCGGCGGAGTGTTGCCGGTCAGCGTGTCGCGGATGGCCCCGCCGCCCACCGCCGTGACGCAGCCCAGCACCAGCACGCCGAACAGGTCGAAGCGTTTGCGCACCCCCAGCAGCGCCCCGCTCATGGCGAACGCCACCGTGCCGATCAGGTCCAGAGCGCGCAGTCCGCTCTCGATGCTGGCAACACCGCTGAAGCTGAAAGGATCGGGCACGGCCCCAGCATAATGGATGCCCGCCGGGCGACTGGAGTTTATGCAACCGGAGTTTATGGGCTGGGAATGTGGACCACGGCCCGGGCGTACACTCCGGGCATGCTGGACCTCGATCACCCCCGGACACAGTTCATCTTCGAGGCGTCGCGCATTGAGGAGCAGATGCGCGGGTTGCTGCTCGCGTGGCTGAGTGGAGAAGCGCTCCAGGGTCAGGCAGAGATCCTGAACGTGCTGCTGCCCCGGCTGCACGACCTCAACCGGCAGCATTTCGGTCATGCAGCAGGCATCAGCGCGACCCTGAACCGGCTGGCGGCGGCGGTGCAGAGGTTCGACGTGCGCAGATTCAATCTAAACTGTCGCGGCGCAGACTCAGCCGACGCGCAGGCGGCCTGGACCTGTTTTCTCGATCTGGCGGAACGGCCCGGTGACAACTTCGGAACCTGGGCGATCTGAGCAGCATCAACCTGAACCTGATACCAGAACCTGATATCCGAACCTGCAAAACGTCGCGCCACGCTGAATGCCCACGGGGCGGCTCTGGTACCGTGGAGCATGACTCAAGCTTCCCCGAGCCTTCCGTCCCAGCCGGACGTGACCGATGTGTACTTCGACTTCCTGTGCCCCTACGCCTGGCGCGGGCTGGAACTGGCCGACGTGCTGCGGCGTGAACACGGCCTGAAGTTCAGGCTGCGGCACTTTTCACTGGTGCAGGGCAACCACGCGGACAACGCAGACCGCAAGCATCCGGCGTGGTGGCTCACCGATCAGGTGGCCGGGCAGGGCAGCGAGTATCAGGCGGGCAGCCTGAACGCCTTCCTGGCCGGGCAGGCGGCCCTGAGGCAGCCGGAAGACGCCGCCTGGGCCTTCAGCCTCAAGCTGCTGCGGGCACGCCACGCCACGCCACAGAAGGCCGATCTGGCAGACGACGGCACAATACGGGCGGCGGCGTCGGGAACGCTCGACACGGCGCAGTTTGAATCCGACTTTGCCGATCAGGATGGCCTGCGGGCGGCGCTGAGAGACGATCTCCAGGCCAGCGCCAGCCTGGGGGTCTTCGGTACGCCCACCTATCACCTGCCGGACGGCGACATCGCCTATTTCCGCTTCGCCAACCTCGTGACCGAGCCGGGGGCCACGCTCGATCTGTGGAACCTGTACACGAAAGTCCTGACTGACGGGGCACGCATCGAGACCGTCAAGCGGGCGAAATAACTCCAGCCGGGATGTCCTGCACCCAGGTCAGCCACATCGGTTCTGGCCGGTAGCCCAGCCGGGTGTTCACGCGCAGCATCGGCAGGTTGGCGACGTTGCCGCCGGTGCTGGCCGTGGCGTAGCCCTGTTCACGCGCCCAGGCGAGCGCCGTGGCCTTGGTGAGCGTGGCGAGGCCCTGGCCCCGGCTGGCGGCGCGGCTGGCGGTGTGTTCGCTGTCCACGCCCGCCTCGTTCAGCCCCAGCGCGCTGTAGCTCAGCACCTCGCCCCGGCGCAGGGCGGCAAACACCCACCCCGAGGCGATTTCCGAGCGGAAATACTCCGGCGAACTGCTGTCATGCGTGGTGGTCGGATTTTTCGGCGTGCTTTGCAGCCCCTCGGCGTACAGGCGGTGCAGGGCGTCCCAGGGGGCATCAGGGCTGTCCGGGGCGTAGCTGTGAACCTCGGTGCCGTCCAGGTAATGTTTTTCCTCCAGCGCACGGTAAGGGGCGAAGTCGAAGCTGCTCAGGTCCAGGTGTGCGCCCCACGACTGGTAGGCGTTGCGAAAGCCTGCCGCGCCTAGAAATTCGATTTGCGGGCGGTGGTCCTGCCTGACCACGCTCAGCAGCTGGCGGTAGCCCAGGGTGGAGGCGCGGGTCAGAGCTCCCAGATACAGCGGCGTGAAGGCCGCCGGGTCGCCGTACAGCTGCACGCGCAGGCCGCCCGCTGCGGTGCTGAAGGGGTCGGCGTCCAGGCCCGCCCGCACCTCCTGGCCGCTGCTGGCGCTCAGGGTAAACTGTCCGGGGCGCACGGTTTCCAGCCGCCTGGCAACGCGTTCAGGTGTGTAGACCCACTGGCCCAGGTAGGCGTCGCTCAGCAGGCGGGCGAGGGCCGGGGCGTCGGCGGGCAGGGCTTCTCTGACGTCGTATGGAGTCTTGGGGTGCCGGGTCATGGCAGCGCCGCCCCGAAGGCGACCCAGTCCGGCTCGATGTTGGCTCCCAGCCGCCGCAGAACGCCCAGGTAGGCCGCGTCGGTGCCCACGCCCGCCGTGTTCAGAAAGCTGAAGCCCTGGGCATGCAGGGCGGCACACACGCGGGCCTGAAGCGCTGTCCCGATGCCCCGCCGCCTGACCCCCGGGCATACCAGCAGCACGGCGTTCCAGGCGTCCAGACGCGAGCGTTCCGGCAGGGCCAGCCCAACCACCTCGTCTGCTTCAATGGCCACGAAAGCCGCTTCCCACAGACTATCCGGGTCGTGCAGGGTCTCGCTGGCTGCCGGAATGGTGGGTTCCGCCGTCATTTTCTCGCCACGCACCGAAGCGTACAGGTCACCGAGTCGCGGGTCGTCTTTGAAGACGAGCGCGGGGCGAATGCTTATGCCCTGTTGTTGCAGGCGTGTTTCCAAAGCCTCTACACCGACGGGTGGAGCGTCCAGAAAGAACCCGCCGCCAAAGGTGCGGTGGACCTCGCGGAACCCCAGAGTCTTCAGGTCGGGCTGGGCGTTCAGGTAGTCGGCCCGGACGCTGGTCCAGGCCAGTTTACGGCCCCCTGCCCTGGCAGCGGCCTGAGCCAGCAGACGCCGGGCCAGTTCGGGCGTGCGGTGATCGGGGTGGAGGCTGAATCCCAGCCAGACATGCTGCGGATGAAATTCAGGAAACCCCAGGCTGAGGCCCCCCACGAGTCGCCCCTGCCGTTCAGCCACCAGATGCTGCCCGGGTTTCTGCTGGATGGAAGCGGTGAGCCGCGCCGCCGTGGTGTGAAAATGCGGCTCCTGGCTGCTGTTGAGCAGCAGCGCCAGCACGTGCGCGTCGTGTGCGGTGGCCGGTCTGATCACGGGTTCATTCATGTCCCTCAGCCTGACAGACCGCGCCCAGCAGGCCAAATCATGGCGCTAGGCCATTTGGCTTATACGCCTTCACCATGCTCCATGCACCGGGGCTATGCTTCATGCACTCCGACTATGCAACAAGTCACATTCTTCTGATCTGTGCGGGGCGTAATATGTTGACACCGGAATAGGAGCGCCAGAGTTGCGTTCGTTATCGAGTTCTGGCAGCAGCGGCCAGGGGTGTTTCACCCACCAGCCGTTTTCTTCAACAACAAGCGCCCCCACCTGTCACCGGGTGGGGGCGTTCTTCTGATCAAAACCTGTTGGCAGGCTCAGATCATCGCGGGCATAGGGTCGCTGATACCGGGCGGAATCGGCGTGCTGCCGGGCATGTCGGGGTTGCCGGGCGGATCGGTGATCGGCGTCGGCGCGTCGTAACCGGGCGCTTCCTCCGGCATGGGCTGCGGCGTGGAAATGGGCCTGGGGTCTGGAATCCCGCTGCCCGGAGCGTCGGTGTCTGGAGCCGGGGGAATGCCTGGGCGGTCTGATGGACTGGTCATGACGGGCCTCCTGTTCTGGAATGGCCATCAGTATCCGGTCTGTGCCTGCCAGTTGGTCCAGAGGCGCGTGAAGCCGCCTTGGGAGTGGCTCCCAATTCGACTGGCCCTCAGCGCCGCCCGTAGTTGTTGCCGCTGGGCGATCCCGGGGCAGTGGTGGTGTTGGCCGTGGGCCGCGCGGGGCTGCCGCCCATGCCCACGCTGCCGCTGAGGGTGGGACTCAGGGGCGTGCTGGCGGCGTTGGGGTCGGACGCCAGGCGCGCGAACTCCTTGCTGTCCACCGATCTCTCCATGCCGGTCTCGTGGGTGATCAGCCGCTTGCGAAACAGCCCGGCGAGGTAGGCGTCCATGGTGATCATGCCCTCGCGCGAACCGGTCTGCATGACCGATGTGATCTGGTAGGTCTTGCCCTCGCGGATCAGGGCGCGCACCGCCGGGTTGGCGATCAGCAGCTCGTAGGCCAGCACCCGCCCGCCGTCGATGCGCGGCAGCAGCTGCTGGGTCATCACCGCCACCAGATTGTTGGCCAGCTGCACCCGGATCTGCTCCTGCTGCTCCTCCGGGAACACGTCCACGATGCGGTCAATGCTCTCCGGGGCGCTGTTGGTGTGCAGGGTCCCCATCACCAGGTGACCGGTCTCGGCAGCCGTCACGGCGGCCTTGATGGTCTCGTAGTCTCGCATCTCGCCCACCAGAATCACGTCGGGGGCCTGGCGCAGCACCGCTCTCAACGCGCTCTGGAAGTCGAGGGTGTCGGCCCCCACCTCGCGCTGGTTCACGATGCTGTTCTTGTGCGTGTGCATGAACTCGATGGGGTCCTCGATGGTCATGATGTGCATCTTCTTGTTGACGTTGATGTAGTCGAGCATGGCCGCGAGCGTGGTCGATTTACCCGAACCTGTAGGGCCTGTCACCAGCACCAGCCCGCGCGGCGCGTTGGCGACTTCGACCACGTTGGGCGGCAGGCCCAGGTCGCCCACCGACTTGATGATGGTGGGAATCAGGCGCATCACGCCGCCCACGTTGCCCTTCTGCATGAAGGTGTTCACGCGGAAGCGGGCCTTCTCGCCCAGCGCGAACGAGAAGTCGAGTTCGCGCTTCTCCTCGAAGGTGCGCTGCTGCTTCTCGTTCATCATGCTGTACATCAGCTTGCGGGTGTCGGTGGCGCTCAGCTCGGCAAAGTCCTGGCCGCCGTACACGCCGTGAATCTTGAACTGCGGCGGCATGCCCACGGTCAGGATCACGTCGCTGGCTCCCTTCTCGGCGGCGATTCTCAGGATGTCGGTGATGTCGGTGGCGGTGTGCATGCGTGGCTCCTGGTGAGAATCGGGTCGGGACGGAAACAAGGAATTGGCGGTTCCCTCAGTGTCTGATGAAAGTCTGCCAGAAGCGGTCTTACACGCTAATCACTGCGCTCCGAGCCTTCCTGTTGAGCGCTAAAAAACTGAAGATGAGCGGGCTTGTATTTAGCCCCTCCCACTTGAGGGGGGAGGTTGGGAGGGGGTGAGCAGGCTGAGCGTTCCAGACGGCGTTTTCCTGATCTGCTGGCTTCGTTTTCAAAAAACTGTCCCGACCGTCTATTACACGCTGGTGACCGCCAGCACTTCCTCCAGCGTGGTCATGCCCAGCATGGCCTTCTCGATGCCGTCCTGGCGCAGCGTCCTCATGCCGCTCTGTTGAACGGCGATGTCGCGCAGTTCGTTGGCCCCCTCGCCCTTGCCGATGCCCCGGCGCAGGTGATCATCCACGATCATCAGCTCGTGAATGCCCATGCGGCCCTTGTAACCCGTGCCGCCGCAGCGCGGGCAGCCCGCTCCCCGGAACAGCGACGCGCCCCTGAGTTCCTTGTCGCTGATGCCCAGCCGCCGCAGCACGTCCGGGTCGGCGTTGGTGGGCGCCTTGCACTCCTGGCACACGCGGCGCACCAGCCGTTGCCCCAGCACCCCGATCAGGGCCGCGCCGATGTTGAAGTGCTCGACGCCCATCTCTTCTAAGCGGGTGACCGCTCCCGGCGCGTCGTTGGTGTGCAGCGTGGCGAGAACTAAGTGGCCGGTCAGGGCCGCCTCGGTGGCGATCTTGGCGGTCTCGGCGTCTCTGATCTCGCCCACGAAGATGATGTCGGGGTCCTGCCGCAGAAAGGCCCTGAGTGCTCTCGCAAAGGTCATGCCCGCCACCGGGTTGACCTGCGACTGGTTGATGCCCGGAATCTCGTATTCCACCGGGTCCTCGATGGTGGTGGTGTTCTTTTCGGGCCTCGCAATGCGCTTGAGGATGGAAAAACTGCTGAACGACTTGCCCGAACCCGTCGGCCCGGTGATCAGAAAAATACCGTTGGGCTTCTCGATCAGGTCGGAAAAGCGCTGGAAGTTGTGGTCGCTCAGGCCCAGCTGCTCGACCTCGGGGATGTTGCTGGCCTTTTGCAGCAGGCGCATCACGGCCTTCTCGCCGTACACCGTGGGCAGGGTACTCAGGCGCAGGTCGAGGTCGATGCTGCCCTTCTTGAAGCGCACGCGCCCGTCCTGCGGCACCCGGCGTTCGGCGATGTCCAGCTGACCCAGGATCTTGATACGCGCCAGCACGCTCTGGGCCGACCCTTTCGGCAGTTCCATGTGGTCTCGCAGGGTGCCGTCTATGCGGTAGCGCACCCGCATGCTGAACTCGGCAGGCTCGATGTGAATGTCGCTCGCTTCCTGAAGCGCCGCTTCTCGGATGATGCTGTCCACCACTCGCACCACCGCGTTGTCGTCGAGGCTGGTGTCCTGCTGCTGGGCCTCGCGCTCCTTGTCGCGGCCACGGCTGTCGCGCACCAGCTCCTCGTTGAGCTTGGCCATGTCCTGCGAGCCGAAGTAGCGCTCGATCAGGCGCACGATGTCCTTCTCGGCCATCACCGCCGGAATGATGTCGCGGCCCGTCAGCAGGCGCAGGTCGTCGAGCGCAAACACGTTGCGCGGGTCCTTCATGGCGACCACCAGCGAGTTGCCCTGAAGGCGCATGGGCACGACCACGTAGCGCCTGGCGGTACTTTCGGGAATCAGCAGCGCCACCTTGGGATCGGGCGGATTCTGCACCGGATCGAGGAACTCGTAGCCCAGCTGGGCGGCGAGCGAGCGGGCCAGCATCTCGGGGCTGAGCTTGCCCGACTGCACCAGCGTGTCTTCCAGGCGGCCACCGCCCGAGGTCTGCTTTTGCAGGGCCGCGTCGATCTCCTCGCTGCCCGCAAAGCCCAGGTCCACGATCACCTCGCCCAGCGGCTTGACCTTGCCGCTGCGGGCCTGCACCTGGAGGGCCTCGCGCAGCTGTGAGCGCGACAGCGACCCCTGCTGCACCATCGCCTCGCCCAGCCGCCCGCGCTGCGGATAACAGCGTTCGATCAGGGCCTCCACGTCGGCTGGCCTGCCGAGCATCAGGTGGACGGGCTTGCCCACCAGCGACTCGATGTCGTTCAGTCGGCGCGGATCGCTGCCGATCACCGTGACGCTGCCTTCCTTCTCCTCGACGGGCACCGCCGACAGCCGCAGGGCGTCGGCCCGCAGCAGCATGCCCAGCACCTCCTCAGTCGGCTCGAAGTCGCGCGGGTTGCGGACGAACACCGTGCCTGCCTGCTCGGCCAGCGTCTCGTACAGCTGCTCTTCGCTGATCATCTTCAGACCGATCAACAGTGACCCGAGCGCCTCTCCGCTCTGTTGCTGCTGTTCCAGCGCGTTGCCCAGCTGCTCGGCGCTCAGCAGTCCGCGCGCCACCAGCCGTTGACCGAGCAGCGACACCGCGCCGTCCTGCGAGTCGAGCGGGGCAGTCGCCTTCAGCTTCAGCTCCGGGTAGTTGCTGGCAATCGCCCACTGCACCTGCTCGCGCAGCGCCTGGTACAGCTCGACGTTCAGGCCGCTGGCGTCCTCGACAGTTTCGAGGTTCAGGTTGTTGAGCGGATCGACGAAGGCCACGCGCAGCGTGTCGCCCTCCAGGGCAAACGGAAAGGCCAGCGCCGAAAGGGCCACCTGCGCCTTGACCGCCTTCAGCGCCTGGGGATCGGGGGTCAGCACCATCAGGTTGACCAGCGGAATGCCCAGCGCCTCCTCGACGGCGCGCGCGATGCGCTTCTCGCCCACCATGCCGCCGTCGATCAGGATGTCGGCCAGCCGCCCGCCCACCTCGGCGTGCTTGTCGAGCGCCCGCTGCAAATCGAGGTCGTTGACGTAGCCCTGTTCCAGCAGAATCGCGCCCAGCCGCCGGTCTCCGATTGAAAGTGCCATCAGTCCTGCCTCCCGTTGCCGCTTTCGGTCATTTGCGTGTTCTTCGTTTCCGTAATCCTGATCAGCTTAGTCCCGGACGTGACCGGATTCTGTGTTGCGATGTTCTGTATTGCTGCATTCTGTAACGGTGCGTTCTGTATTGCTGCGTTCTGGGCCGCCGGAGTCGCTGCCGCCGTTCCCGGCAGATCTGCGCTGTCCCTGCTGGCCCAGCTGTTGCCCGCCCAGTCGTGGCCGTAGCGTTTCAGCACCAGCCGCTCCAGTTTGCGGGCGAATCTGGTGTGCGGCAGCGCGTTGTCGGAAATGGGGCGCACCATGATGGTGAACATCCCCGCCCAGTTGCCGCCCAGCATGTCGGTGAACAGCTGGTCGCCCACCATGCCGACCCGGTGCGCGGGCAGGTTCACCACGCTCAGCCCCCGGCGGTACCCCTGGGCAAACGGCTTGCCTGCCAGCCCCACCCCTGGCAGCCCCAGCCTCTGTGCCCAGATGCGGGCACGCTCCCTGCGGGCGTTCGAGAGCAGATACAGCGGGTAGCCCGCCGCCTGGAGCGCCCCGGCCCACTGCATCACCTCGGCCTGCTCGTCGTAGGAACCGTAGGGAATCAGGGTGTTGTCCAGGTCGAGCAGCAGCCCGCCCAGGCCGTGCAGCTCCATGAAGGCCGGGGTGATGTCGTAGATGTGCGGCAGGATCACGCGGGGCCGCAGCAGCTGGGTGCGGCGATTCATGCCTGCGTCCGGGGGCTGTCCTGATTATGGTCCTGGCCCTGGCCCTGACTCTGAAGCTGTGGCCCCTGGAGCGGCGTGCCGATGACCGCCCACATCCGGCCCGTGACTCCGGCGTCGCGGCGGTGGCTGTAGAACTGGCTCTCGGTGCTGCACCGACCCGAAGCCCACAGGTGCCCTGGCAACAGCCCAGCTCTGAGCAGCAGATGCAGGTTGGCCGCGCACAGGTCGAGGTGTCCGTTCTGTACAAATTGCCCCAGCCCGGCCTGCTGGAAGGCGCTCACCACCTCGCCGCCCACCGGGTACTGCGCCGCACAGATGCCGGGGCCGACGGCTGCCCGGATGCGCTCGGGGCGCGCACCCAACAGGACCATCGCCCGCACCGTGTGGCCCACGATGTCGGCCACCGTGCCGCGCCAGCCCGCGTGTGCAGCGCCCAGCACGCCAGCGCCCGGCAACCCGCTTTGCAGCGTTCCGGCCTCCGGGTCTTCGAGCAGCACCGGGTAGCAGTCTGCCGTGGCGACGGCGAGCAGCACGCCCGGCTGGTGGGTCACCTGGGCGTCGGCCCGCTGCACCTGACCGGGGCTGGCCTGCACCACATCTGCGCCGTGAACCTGCTCCAGCCTTGAAACCTGATCTGGCCCGAAGCCCAGCTCGGCGGTCAATCGCCTGCGGTTCTCTGACACCGCTGCCGGGTCGTCCTGGCGGTCATCGAGGTTCAGACCCGCGTATACCCCCAGGCTGACCCCCCCGGCACGTGAAGTAAATCCGTGCGCGGCCCGCAAGATGGGGGTAGTCATGATCATCTGCCGTGCAGTATCGGGGCGCATCTGTCACCGCATTCTGACTTGTATGCCCGGTCACAAATGAGCCGGGTCTACAAAGTGAAGGCTTGCATTTTACTAGCGGCTTGAATGGGTTTCTGGAATTGAATCTGCGAGCCAACAGCGCTTTTTGGACGCCTGGAAATCCAACGACTGTTCTCGGACCCTGTCTCGTCCTGACGAGGCCAGCGCCCGTCTCAGGCAGAACTGCTCCGCTTAGCAGGGAATGCAGGAACATCACCATCTGCCCTTCCATCTTCGCCAAACCACACTTTTTTTCTCGTTCCGCTCGGTTGAATGGACTCCCAGAATCCAACCCAATTTGGTCCCAGGCCCGGCAGCTTCAGTGGCCGATCACTCTCGGGACCGCTGGCGCTCAGCGTGGCCCGTCTGGCAGCCGCCGCTCGATGATCCAGCCGCCCGAGTGCTGGGCCGTGGCCGGAACCTGGGCGATCTGCACCGCCGCGTAAGACTGGACGCCCAGTTGCAGCAGCCGGTGTCTTCCCTGCTCGGTGCTGCGTTCCAGCGCGCAGGCCAGCGAACGCACCTCGCAGCCCAGCCCCTGCGCCTGGACGCACACCTCCAGTTCCGCCACCCCACCGATCAGCTCGCGGCTGACCAGCAGCCCTCTGGGACGGTTCAGGAGCATCTGCACGTCGATCTTCCAGGCCCCGCCCCGGCCCTGAACCCTCACCAGCGGCAGATGCAACGTTTCGGCCAGGCGTTCGGCCAGCTTCAGGCCGTCTGGAAGCGCCAGCACCACGTCCAGCGGCTGTGGCGTCGGCCCGTGCAACTCGGCGGCCAGATGCTGACTCAGATCGCTGTAGACCCTGTCCGGCAGGCCGAGCATCAGCTTATCGACGCGTCCGGCGTCGGGGAGGGCCGCTTGCAGGGACGTCACGAAGCCTGACAGCAGGGGGTGTTCGGTCATGGCCCACAGGCTAGCGGATGCGGGGGGTGGCGTGTGATGCCGATGGCGATGGATTCCGTTCTGTGCTCGCAATCCATCCGACTCAACAATGGTCTGCACAGGTTCCAGATCGGGAGAAGAGGAAATTTGAGAAACGTTGTCTGGGACGCCCGGCCCGCTTCCCCTCTCTCTTCGAACGGCCAGGCGTACTCCGCTTGAGCAGAAAGCGGTCAAGCGCCTTCATGGGCGCCGGTCACGCCAGGCTGTTCACGCCAGGAAGAAGCCCCTCCTCTTTCTGACCTCAGGTGTCAGGGGATCAGGTGAAAAGTGAGCAATGGCGTGCCTCACGTCTGAAGGCTGTCAAGAACCCTTGGCACTCGAAGTTTCTAGATTCGTCGGCCTGTCCTTGCACCGCAGGGTGACGGCGCTTGACCACTGTGTCTACGAGGAGGGAGGAGCTGAAAACGCCGTGTTTACCCCTGCCAGATGTCTCGATCTGCGAACTGTCCCAAGTATTGATGGCCCCGCACGCCCGGCACCCTCCGTCAGGGGTTGATAAGGATTCCGGTCAATCCGTTGTGTATACCTGTTGACCCGACCAAACGGCCAAGCGTGGCCAGCCGCGCTGCACTGGCCACGAACGGGAGAGGGAATAAACGGAGGCCGGAAGTTATAAAAATGGCGGGGTTCCATTTTTATGACGGATTGGACGGAGTCTGTCTGAACAATGGTGCGGACGTTTCCAAATCGAAACATTGGACATCGGTAAACACAGCGTTTTTAGCCCCTTCCCCTTGACTGGTACAGCTTGACTGGTACAGCCGCTTGCGGAGGGGGGAGGTTGGGAGGGGGTGAACAGGCTTGGCTTCCCAGACGACGTTTTCAAGATGTGCCTTCTTTTCGACTGCAACACTGTCCGAACCATTGCTGAAGGCGGTGGCCGTCATTCCTCCCCCCTTATTTATCTGGAGTTCGCCCATCTGGCGTGAACCTCAGGCCCCGCAAAAACAGGTTCCGGTCTTCCGGCGGGCGGTACAGGTCGTTGGGAAACCCGAAGCTCAGCCAGCCCGGGCCGCTCACCCGCAGCCGGAAGAAGCGGGGCTGACGGACAGGCGTTTCCAGCAGCACAGACGCGCCCAGAGAGGCGCTCAGCACGGCGTCCTGGCCCTGGGCGGCAGTTCCGGAGGCCGTGAAGCTCACTGTGCCGGGGCCGCAGACCTGGAGGCGAAGCAGGCCGCTGCTCCAGAAGGTCGCGTCAAGGCGGGCGGCGCTGCCGGACCACTCCACGTTGTCGGCCACCGTTCGCCCGGACTGGCAGACCTGCGGCGCGGCAGGGGAGAGGCCCGGCCTCTGAGAACCTGTTTCCTGAGAAGCCAGCCCCCGAGAAGCCAGCCCCCGGGAAGCCAGCCCCCAGGAAGCCAGCCCCTGGAACACCGCCACCGGAACTGGTCCCCGCAGCCCCGCCCAGGCCAGCCCCAGAGCAGCGGGCAGGGCCAGCGCCAGGCCCCACGAGGTGCCCGTCACGGCTGCTTCCAGACCACTTCGCCCAGCGGACGAACCGCCAGGAACCCGGCCTCCGGGGGCAACACCTGCAACCGCACGGTGCTGCCCGGCAGCAGCCTGGGCAGGGCCACCGCGCCCCACCACTCGCCGCCCGCATCCGGGGTCAGGTCCTGAACACGCTCCACGCCGCACACGGGCGTACACAGCTCCAGTCGCAGGCGGGGCAGGCCGCCGGAAGGACGGCCACGGGAGAGGGTTCCCAGGCCCAGATACAGGGTGCTCACGTCGGCCCCGGCGGCCTGTCTGGCGACGTTCAGGGCCAGCAGCCGTGGCGGGGGGCCAGACGCCGGAAGCAGACCTGGCAGCACCACTGGTACCAGCGTCAGCAGCAGCAGCCCGGCTCCCCACAGAGGTGCCCGCCGTATGAGCGAAGCGCCAGAAAAACCGGAGGCCCCACCCGTCTGCTGGTACGCCTCACGCAGCGCCACGCCCCCGGCCAGCCAGAACACCTCTGAGACCGCGAGGCTGGGCAGCGTGGCCGGGTTGTCGAACAGGCCCACCACGCTGTACCCCGTGACCACGGCAACGAGCAGCGCCGAGCGGCTGGCAACAGCGGCGGCCAGCACCAGACCCAGCATCAGGAAGAGGGCGGCGGTGCCGATCAGGCCAGTCTCGGCCAGGCTGTGCAGCGCGGCGTTGTGGGCCAGCCACGAGAGCTTGCGGGCCGGGGCGAACCACGGCTGGGCAGATAAGCGCAGCATCCAGCCCGGACAGCCCACGCCCTGGGTCGGCCAGCCCTGAAAGCAGTTTTCCTGGGTGCTGCGGACCGCGTTGCCCAGCTGACCGACCCCGGTTCCGCCCAGGGGCAGGGCGCGGAAGACGCCAGCAGCCTCCTCCCAGTAGGTGTCCCGGCCATTCAGGCCGAGCTGGGTCAGGTGCGTGGCGGCGGCGCTCTGTGCCAGTCGGGACTGCACCAGTTTGGATTGCACCAGTCCAGGTCCGGGGGTCAGCAGCAGTAACCCGCCCGCCACCAGCAGCGCGGCGGCCAGCGGGGCGCCCAACCACCAGCCATTCAGTCGCCAACTCTTCGACCTCACCCCCCCGCCGCGCAGCGCGCCCACCAGCAGACCGATCAGGGCGGCGGCCAGCGGGGCGCGGCTTCCCCCCAGGACCAGCACCACTGCGGCCAGCAGGCCAGCGCCCCAGCGGAGCGGCGTGTGCCAGTTGACGTTGACTGCCCTGTCGGGGCTGCCCGCCCCGCCCGGCCAGAACGCCGCCAGCCACAGGGTCAGGGCTGCCGCCAGCCCCAGAGACACGTACTGATACGACGGGTGAAGCAGGCGGCCCGGAAGACTTGTATTCAGCCCGGTCTGCACGGCGGTGTACGCGAGCGCCGTGACCAGCACCGCCACCAGCCCCGGCAGCAGCGCCAGCAGGTGCCGGGCGCGTCCCAGTCGCCAGCCCGTGACCACCAGCCCCACCAGAAACAGCGCCCGCAGGCCGCCCACCACCAGCGCGGCCAGCGGGCGCGGCGTGAACAGCGCGCCCAGCAGAGACAGCCCCACGTAGGCCCCCATCAGCCAGCGCAGTTCCGGCGGCAGCAGGCGCGGGCGGAAGGCACCCAGCACGCCCAGCCAGTTGAGAACCGGAACCGGCCCCCACAGCGCCAGCCAGACGCGCCAGAGCGGCGACGGGGTAGATGGCGTCGGGATAGGTGGCGTCGGGGTAAGTGGCGTCGGGCCGGGCGCGTCGGGAGCCAGGCCGGGCAGCGCCGCAGGGGACAACAGCGGGGGAGACGACCGGCGGGCAGCGTCTCCCTCCTGGGGCAAATCTCCCGGCAGCTCAGCGGAGGGCTTCACGGCTCACCAGAGTTCACGGTTCGCTGGGCCTGAGCGATCAGTCTCCGGACACCTGCTGCCTGGCGCCCTTCTGCGCCGCTCCCTGAGACGGCGCGTCGTAGCGGTAGCCGTAGCCGAAGTACGAGCTGTCTTCGCGGCTGGTCTGCTTGTTGATCACCAGACCCAGCAGGCGGGCACCCACGGTCTGCACGCTGTTCACGGCGCGTTCCAGCTCGCGAGAACTGGTCACGCCCGCCTCGGTCACCAGGATCAGCCCCTCGGTGTAG
>JANXWI010000193.1 GCA_025351205.1 Deinococcus sp. | reverse complement strand
CAGCGCTGGCCCTGCTTTCGGCGGGTGAAGCGGCGCGCCTGCCCGTGACCGGACGGGTCATGAGACCATCTCAAGTTTTTCTGCTGTCAACGTAACCATCCGGGCGAAGTATACCCCATAAACGAACCGGGCGCGAGTAGGGGACGTTGAGACATGGGGCCGGGACGCCTCCGGCGCGTGCAGCCGTCGGGCGTCCGTGGGGGCAGGATGAAGCCCTGTTCAGACTGCGTTGAGCCAGTGTTAAGCCTGTGGCCACGGCTGCTTTCGGGCCTCTGGCGCAGGAGTGCAATACCGTCATGCTCACTTTTCATCCCCAGATGTTCGTGCGGATCGAGGAACTCGGCGGCCCCCGTGCGCCCCAGCCGTTGCCCCTCCAGAGCGGCTTCTCGGCGGACCGGCTGTACCGGGTGCTGGGCATGTACAACGCCAGCGAGTCCAGCGACGCCTTCTTCATTCTGGCCAACGACCGCGACGAGATGTGGTTCATCTGCCAGCGTCACCTGCGGTTCGGGCTGCTGGCCGACACCAGCGCCCACCACCTGCCGCTGCTCCAGGCACAGGCCTCGGACTGACAGACGCAGGCCCGTTTTCCCCAACCGGGAGGACCGAAACCACGGCCTGAGCAACGGAGCCATTCAAACTCCGGTCCAGGTGGATGGCACGCCCCCCGCTGCGTTTCCCTGTCGGTCAGCGGGGCGAATCTTTCCTGATTTCCGATCAGACCACAGAAACAGCAGCAGCCTTGGCGGCTGTCACAGGTTTCGGTTCGCCAGCCGGTATCTGCCGACCCGAAGACGCGACCTGGCGTCGTCATGGGCGCCGCCCGGCTTGATCGGCCCGCTTCCGGAGGCTGGCCGCGTCTGTTCGCATGAACATTTGTAGCGGTGGCCCTGCCGTTCCCACCACCCACACCGGGACGCACCTCATGCACAGCGGCAGGCAGGTGGCGTGGCATCGACCAGAACTCTCATGAGTTGATTTTCAGGTCTGCCCAGGCCGGAGCGGCACGTAATAAAGTCAGGCCAGCGGCTCGCGGGAGAACGCCTGACCCGTGCCACGCCTGCACGGCACTGCGGCGGCTCACTGGATTGCCAGAACAGGCTCACCCGCTCTGGTTACAGTCGCTTTAGCTTCTTCTCACAATCTGTTCAGCCTGGCCTCAGGCACCACCCTTCCTGGCAAGACAGGAGACCGCGTGACCCGTTTACTGCTGACCCGCTCGCTTCAGACCCGCTTGATCCAGACCCGCTCGCTGCGCCTGCTCGCGTTCGCCCCGCTCGTTCTGCTCATGGCCTGCGACAAGTCTTCCGGCACCTCTGAAAGCGGACCGTCTGCTGCGGCAGATTCGCTGATGGCCGATTCGCTGCCCACCGCCGTGCCTGGAACCGGCCTGAACGCCGAATATTTCAGTGGCCTGGATTTCAGGGGCCAGAGCGTCCGGCGCACCGTGCCGAACATCGATTTCAACTGGGGGGCCGCCGCCCCGGTGCCGGGCGTCTCGGCGGCCAGCTTCACCGTCCGTTTCAGCGGCGAAATCAGCGCCCCGACCACCGGCACCTACACGTTTTATGCCACCGGCAGCGACGGTACCCGCCTGAACGTGAACGGCCAGACCGTGCTGAACGACTACCGCGACCACGAGGTGCGCCAGACCAGCGGCACCATCGACCTGATCGCGGGCCAGCGGGTTCCCGCCGAGCTGGAATACGACAAAACCAGCGGCGTCGGCAGCCTGAAACTGGAGTGGAGCGGCCCTGATCTGGCCCGGCAGCCCGTTCCGCAGGCGCGGCTGTTCACCTCGGCCAGCCCGGCCCCCGCCCCCGGACAGACCTTCTACGTCGCGCCGAACGGCGACAACGGCAATCCCGGCAGCGAGGCGCGGCCCTGGGCCAGTATCGACAAGGCCGTCAACACCCTGACGCCGGGGCAGACGGTTTTAGTCAAGAACGGCACCTACATCAACGACTACATGTTCATCACCCGCAGCGGTACGCCCGGCAGGCCCATCACCTTCAGGGCCTATCCGGGTGATCGTCCGGTGGTCAGGATCAGCACCGACAACGGCGGCGCGACCATGCAGGGCGCCTCGTACATCAACCTCGAGGGCTTCGACTTCGAGTACGTCACGCCCAATCCGGGCCGCAGCGCGCAGGAGGCCATCGGCGTCAGCGTCAACCCCGGCGTCAGCAGCGACGCGGCCCGCACCCCGCGCCTGCCCAACCATGTGCGCGTGATCGGCAACGTCGTTCGCGGCTTTCCGGCGGGCGGGATCAGCGTCGGGCTGGCCGACTACGTGACCGTCGAGGGCAACACGGTGCTGGAAAACGCCCGCTACGCGCCCAACGAGCCGAGCGGCATCAGCCTGGGCGAACTGGTCAACCTCGACGAGAAACCGGGGGCGCACAACATCGTTCGCGGCAACGGGGGCTTCAGGAACGAGAACCTGCTGCCGGGCACGGCGATTGGCCTGACGACCATCAGTGACGGCAACTGCATCATTCTCGACGACCTGCGCCAGACCCAGTCGCTCGAAGGCTACAGCGCCTACCTGCAACCCTTCCTGGTCGGCGGCCTCGCGTACCCGGCCTACAAAAGCCAGACGCTGATCGAGAACAACGTCTGTGCGGGCAACGGGGGCCGGGGCATTCATCTGTACAAATCCGATCACGCGCTGGTGCGCAACAACACGCTGTACCAGAACGCCAGCACGCCTGGCATCGAGGGCGAACTGTCGGTGGGCAGCGCCAGCGACGTGCACTTCGTGAACAACGTCGTCTATGCCCGCGTCGACAGGCCCGCCACTTACAACTACGACAGCACGGGCATCAGCTACGAGCGCAATCTGTATTTCGGCTCCAGCACCCTGCCGAACAGGTCTGCGAACGACCTCGTGGCCGACCCGCAGTTCGTCAGGCCCGGCACCGACCAGTCCAGCGCCGACTTTCACCTGCGGCCCGGCAGCCCGGCCATCGACGCGGCCCTGCCGGGTGAGGCCCCCGCCTTCGATCAGGGCGGCGACCCGCGCCCACTGGGGGCCGGACCCGACCTCGGGGCACTGGAATCGCGCTGAGCTTCTCGCAAAACTCCAGGTGGACCGAGCAGAGTGCCCATCCTCCATTCGTGTTCAGGCGTGGTCAGTACCCAGGCTTCCAGAGGAGCGCGGCCCGACCGTAATGGAATCCGCGTCGGTGACAGCGCGCCCGCCCCTCACCTTCCCTCTCCTCTGCTCATGCCAGACTGACCCGGCATGTCCGCCCCTCCGCCTCTCTCCCGTCACCATGCCCCCGCCCTGCCCTGGCAGGTGGCCCTGCCGCTGCCCATTCCGGCCCACGATTTTCTGCCGCCGCACGGCTGGCCTGCCGCCCCGGTCCCGCTGGGCCACCGGGTGCTGGTGCCCTGGCGCGGCGAGCTGAGCGTGGGCGTGGTGGTGGGAGCCTCCGAACAGGCAGGGTCGCACCGGCTGCGCGAGACCGTTCACGTGCTCGACACGCACCCCTGGGTCCACCCGGCCTTCGTGGAGGCGGCCTGGGGGCTGTCGCGGCTGGCCCGCACGCCGCTGGGGCTGATTCTCTCGGACCTGCTGGGGGTGGGCTGGGACGCAAAACACAGCCATCAGGTGCGGGCCGTGGCAGACACCGACCTGGGCCTGTTCGGCAAGCAGGTGCCCGGCACCGACTGGAAGGTGCCCGGCGCGGCCTGGACGGACGCAGGCCAGTATCCCAGCGGCGTGCTGGACGCCATCCGCGAACAGGGCCTGCTCGACGAGCGCTTCGCCCCGGCCCCGCGCACCGTGACCGGCTACCGGGCGCTGGAGGCGGGCAAAGCGGCGCTCACCAGGCGCCAGCAGGACGCCTGGACCACCCTCCAGGCCGCCGGGCCGCTGGGCAGCCAGAGCGACTGGGCGGCCCGGGCCGGGGTCAGCCCCTCGGTGGTGGCGCAGGTGCTCGCTCGCGGCTGGGCCAGCATGATCCAGCTTCCTGCCGCGCTGCCCGCGTTGCCCGAACCCTCGGTGCGCCCGCACAGACCGGCCCCCGACACCCTGCCGGAAGAACCCGTCTGGCGGCTGCACGGCGGCAGGAGCGCCGAGCGCCACACCCGGCTGGCCCCGCGCATCGTCCGGCTGCTGGAGCTGGGACGCGGCGTGCTGGTCATCGCGCCCGACGGGGCCACGCTGCGCCGCGCCTGGGACGACCTCTCGGGGCTGGCGCACAGCAGCGGCACGCGGGCGGTGTGCTTCAGCGGGGCACTGGGTCCGGCGCAGCGCCAGCACGCCTGGGAGCTGATCGCCAGCGGTGAGGCGGGCCTGATCGTGGGCAGCGCCCTGGCCCTGTGTGCGCCCCACCCGGACCTGGGCCTGATCGTGCTGGAGGAGGAGGCCAGCGACGCCTACAAGCTGCTCAGCGGCTCGCGGGCCTTTCTGCCGGAACTGGTCACGCGCATGGCGGCTGGCGGGCAGGCAGCTGGTGGACTGGGAACTGGCGGGCAGGGCGGGCAGCACATCCCGCTGGCCCTGCTGGGCTGTGTGCCCGCCGCCGAGAGCCTGATCTACCCCGGCGAGGTGCTGCCGCCGCCCACCTTACGGCTGCACGTGGTGAACTACAGCGCTCCGCCCGAACAACCCGAACTGGGGCCGCTGAGCAGCCCGCACCTGAAGCCCGGCGATCTGGGCTACCCCATCTCGCACGACCTGGCCCGGGTGCTGCGGCAGGTGCAGGAGCGCGGGCGGCAGGCGGTGCTGCTGGCTCCCCGGCGCGGATATTCAGCGCTGCTGCGCTGCGGCAGCTGCCAGCACACCCCCGGCTGCCCCAACTGCGACGTGGCGCTGCGCTTTCATCAGGAGCGGCGGGCGCTGCACTGCCACCAGTGCGGCTACGAGACGGTCATTCCAGACCGCTGCGACGCCTGCGGCGACCCGATGTGGCAGGCGCGCGGCCCCGGCACCGAGTGGATCGTGCAGGAGGCGCGCAAGCTGCTGCCGGGCATGCCGGTGTACCGTCACGACGGCGACCATCAGGACGACCTGAGCGCCATGCAGGCGGGCCAGAGCGGTGTGGTGGTCGGCACCCACGGCCTGCTGTCGCTGGACGCGCCGCCCAACCTGGCCTTGATCGGCCTGACCCTGGCCGACACCTGGCTGAACATCTCAGACTTCCGGGCGAGCGAACGCTACCACCGCCTGCTGCGGCAGCTGTCCGTCTGGCACCCGAGCCGCGCCCCGCTGCTGGTGGTGCAGACCTTCCAGCCCGAACACCCGGCGTTGGTCTGCCTGAAGACCGGCAAGGACGCGGGTTTTTATCCCGCGCTGGAAGTGCGTGCCCGCGAGGACCTGGGCTACCCGCCGCACCGGCTGCTGACCTACATCGAGGTGGCGGCCCGTGACCGTGAGCGCGCCGCCCAGGCCGCCCAGCAGGTCGCAGACACCCTGCACGGGGCCGGAGCCGCGCCGGGAGAGGTGCTGGGGCCAGCGCCCAGCCCGCTGGCCCGGGTGCGCGGCGTGTACCCCTACCAGCTGCTGCTGCGGACCCGCAGCGAGGCGCGCCTGAACGAACTGCTGGCCTCGCTGGACAGGCGGTTTCCGGCGCGGGTGCGGGTGGACGTCAGCCCGAGGGGCATGGGCTAGGCGGCCAGAACAGGCGACCAGAAGACCAAAGCAAAAACCCCGCGCCAGGCGGGGCTTTTTGTTGGTGGATCGTGTGGGACTTGAACCTACAACCCGCTGATTAAGAGTCAGCTGCTCTACCAATTGAGCTAACGATCCAGAATATCTGCCTCTTCTGGCAGCGGAAGAGAGTATAGGGGCCACGTTTCAGGCTGTCAAGTAAG
>JANXWI010000283.1 GCA_025351205.1 Deinococcus sp. | reverse complement strand
TCGGTCATGATCAGCCCGGCGCGCAGAATGGCGACCAGCGCCAGCTTCTTGCCGCTGAGCATCGGGAACTCGGCGGTGGCCATCGGCGTGGTCAGGCTCACGGGCTGGGTTTCCAGGTCTCGCATCGCCTCATAGGCCAGCAGCAGGCTGACCTCGGCGGCCAGTTCGCGGAACTCCTTGACGCCGGTGTTCACGTCGCGCATGAGGCTCAGCTTGTGCTGTAGCAGCGGGTGCTGCGGGGCGGTCAGCTTCCGAACGGGCAGGTTTGGGGCAGGCAGATTTGGATCGGGCTGATTTGATTCAGGCTGGCTGAAGGTCATGCCGCGAGTGTAATCCAGCCGGGAGAGAAATCCAGAGCAAGGACAACCGCCCTTGAGGAAAGGCCGCTGGACCGACGACAGGACGCGACACTGCTCTTCAGCTCGCCAGCCGCATCAGCACGCCGATCAGCACCGCGCCGCCCAGCATGGTCAGCAGGGCAGACCGCCGGATTTTCTTCAGGAACACCAGCAGGCCCAGCCCGGTCAGGGCAATCAGCGCCAGGAAGCCGCCCGACACATCGATCACCCAGGCCCAGGCCCCGCCCGAATCGCGCCCCTTGTGGAAGTCGTTGAGCACCGCCACGAAGCCCTGCTGGGTCACGCTCAGCCTGTAGGCCCCGGTGTCCTTGGCGATGAACACGTCGGCGGAGTAACCCGGCGCGTGGAATGACAGCGAATCCTGCGGGTCGGCGCTGCCGGCGGTCACGTAATTGCCCGCAATGCCTTTCACGCCCGCTGTGGCGCGCAGATATTCCACCACGGTCAGCCAGTCGGGTTTGCCGCCCTGCTGCCAGGTCGCCGGCAGCGTGCCGGTGGTGTTTTTCGTCACCTCCTGCGTGCCGAAGACCCAGTCGGGGTGGTTGAGCGTGACGCCGGTCAGCGCAAAGAACAGCACGATCAGCAGCGAGATCATGGAGGTGTAGATGTGCAACCAGCGCATCAGCCCGTAGACCCGCACCTTCAGGGGCCGGGCCACCCGCACACGCCTGGCCGCCGGAACCGTTGCTGGCCCGGTCTCAGGCCCCGCCCCAGGTGCGGGAGCCACCCCGGCCTCAGGCCCGCTTGCGGTACGTCGCACTCACGTCTCCGATCTCGCCGTTGCCCGCGACTTTCATCGTACTGGCCGCCGCGCCCAGGGTGATCTTCTGGCGGATCAGGGCGTAGGGGCCATCCTGGCGGGCCGACTCGATGCACAGGGCATAGTCTCCCTGACTGACAAACGCGCCCTTGTCGCTCTTGCCGTCCCAGACGAGCGTGTAGCTGCCCGGGTTGCGGGTGGGGCTGCTGACAGTGCTCAGCAGGCCGTCCGCCTGGGCACCAGCGGCCCCCAGCCAGCGCTGAAGGTGCCTCAGGTAGCGCTGCCCGCGTCCGTCGGTCTTGGCCCAGACGCTCAGGGTACGTACCTCGTTGCCCGCCGCGTCTTCCAGCCACACCGCCACATACGGGCGCTCGTAGCGGCCCCCGCCGGGGTTGAGAACGCTGAAACTGACGGCCAGTTCCATCTTGCCGTCGAGCTTGGCAAGCGCGGCAGGTTTGGTGCTGGCTGCCCCGGCGAAGCGGCCCAGGGCCAGCCCCAGGGCGGCGGCGGCGGTCTTGCCCAGGAAACGGCGGCGATTGATACTCGGCTTGGTCACGGTGAAACCTCGGTGTGCAGGGGAGGGCGAGAGGACGGTGGAGCAGACGAGCCTTCGAGATCAGTCCAGCGGGCGTTGCGGAACACTTGCCCGTGTTCGCCCACGAGCAGGCAGGCCACGTCCGGCAGGCTGTCGGCGAGGCGCAGACTGGCGGGCGGGTCGAGGACGCTGAAGATGGTCGCCAGCACGTCGGCGCTGGCGCTGTCCGGGGCCACCACGCTTGCCGAAATGATGTGAGCGGCGGGCTGCCCACTGCGCGGGTCGAGGACGTGCGAGTGCCACTGGCCGTTCACGGTGAAACCGCGTCTGGCCCGCCCGCTGGTCGCCGCGCCCTGCCCGGCCACCCGCACCAGCGACACGGGCGCGGCGTTGTCGGCCAGTGTGCCGGGGTCGGCAATGCCCACCTGGACCGGCTGCGGACCCAGCACCCGCAGATCACCGCCAATGTTGACCAGCACCTGCCGCGCCCCCGGCACCAGGAAAGCGGCCTCGGCGGCGCGGTCGGCGATAAAGCCTTTTGCAAACGCATTGAAACCCAGCGGCAAGGAACTCAGACGCGTGGCGGCCCAGTGTCCGGCCTCTTCCGTCACGCTGTAGAGCGCCCCTTGCATCTGGTCCAGCACGCCCAGTACGTCCGGAAGCCTGCCGCTGACCTCGGCCTCTTTCCAGAGCTTCGACAGGGCCTCGGTGGCAGGGTGAAAGGCCCCGGCGCTCAGCTGCGTCCAGGTCAGCGCCTGCCGCAAGACCATGCCCAGTTCGGGCGACACGGGCACGGCCCCTGTACTGCCCAGCCAGCGGTTCAGTTCGCTCTGGGGCAGAAAGCGGCTGAAGATCAGTTCCAGCCGGTCAATCTCGGTCAGCAGGGCAGTTTCGGCCCGCCCCGCCTGCTCCCGCCGATCTGCCAGAATCTGCACTTCCAGCGCCGTGCCCAGCACCCGCTCGAAGTGGGCGACGTGCCGGAAGGGTGGACGCAGGCCGTCCCAGAGTCTTGAAAGTGAGGCAGGGGCCACAGGCATGGGTTCAGTATGCTGAGCGGAGCTGAAGATTTGGCGAAGACGGGCGCGAAGCTCTGCGGTCCCTCGTACAGTTCGGCCCCTTTCCCCGGCCCCAATCCAGACCCGCAACACGCCCCTCTCAGCAGGCCATGTGTCGCCGCCTCCCAGCTGATCCGCAGGCACTGACCCGCAAGCACTGGGTCATCCACAGGGCCTAGACTGTCGCCCATGAGCAGAGTCATCATCATCGGGGCGGGCGGCGTGGGCAACGTCGTCGCCAAGAAGTGTGCCCAGAACGATCAGGTCTTCAGCGAGGTGCTGATCGCCACCCGCACGGTGTCCAAGGCCGACAGGATCGTGACCCAGATCCACCAGCACCTGCCCGGCAGCAAGACGACATTTACGACGACCAGCGTGGACGCCGACCATGTACCCGCACTGGTAGAGCTGTTCAACTCGTTCAAACCGGAACTGGTGATCAACGTGGCGCTGCCGTACCAGGACCTGACCATCATGGACGCCTGCCTGGAGTGCGGCGTGCACTACCTCGACACCGCCAACTACGAGCCGCTCGACGTGGCGAAGTTCGAATACAGCTGGCAGTGGGCCTACCGCGAGAGATTCGAGAAGGCGGGCCTGATGGCGCTGCTGGGCTGCGGCTTCGACCCGGGGGCCACGGGCGTCTTCACCGCGCACCACGCCAAGCATCACTTTGCCGAGATTCACTCCCTCGACATCATCGACTGCAACAACGGCGACCACGGCAAGGCCTTTGCCACCAACTTCAACCCGGAAATCAACATCCGCGAAATCACGGCCAAAGGGCGCTATTACGAAAACGGTGAGTGGATCGAGACCGAGCCGCTCGCCATCTCGCAGGACATCTATTATCCCAAGGTGGCGACCCGCAAGAGCTTCGTGCTGTACCACGAGGAACTCGAATCGCTGGTGCTGAACTTTCCCACGATCAAACGCGCCCGCTTCTGGATGACCTTCGGCGAGAGCTACATCAAGCACCTAAACGTGCTGGAGGGCGTCGGCATGACCAGCATCGTGCCGATTGACTTCCGGGGCCTCAAAGTCGCCCCCATCGAATTCCTGAAAGCGGTGCTGCCGGTGCCCGAGTCACTGGCCGAGAACTACACCGGGCAGACCTGCATCGGCGTGCAGGCCAAAGGCATTGGGCACGACGGCAATGAGAAGGTTCACTTCGTCTACAACGTCTGCGACCACGCCGAGACGTACCGGGAAGTGCAGGCGCAGGGCGTGAGCTACACCACCGGCGTTCCGGCCATGATCGGCGCGGCGCTGATGCTCACGGGCGTCTGGAAGAAGGCGGGCGTCTACAACGTCGAGGAATTCGATCCCGACCCCTTCATCGCCGCCATGAACACCTGGGGCCTGAAGGTGGAGGAACTGGCGGGCATCGAACTGGTGAAAGACTGAGGACAGGGCAGTTGCATGGTACGTGCATGACGCACTGTTCTCACCTTGCTGCTAGCCTGTGGGTATGACCGCCGTGATCGCCATCACCTCCGAAAAGGGCGGGGTGGGCAAAAGTACGCTGGCGGTGCATCTGGCCGGGGCGTTTGCCGAACGTGGCCTGCGCGCAGCACTGGTCGATGAGGACGGGCGGGTGGGGTCCAGCCTGGGCTGGGGGCGGCGGGGACCGGGGCTGCCCTTCGCGGTGCTGGCCCCCGATGAGGTGAAGCCCAAGGCGCTGCGCGACCTCGACGCCTTCCTGATCGACACCGAGGGCCGCCCCAAGCGCCGGGAACTGCGTGAGCTGTCGGAGCGGGCCGACACCATCCTGGTGCCGAGCGGGGTCAGCACGCTGGAACTGGAATCCACGCTCTCGCTGGCCGATTTCCTGAACAGCGAGGGCGCGGCGCGGCGCAAGCTGAAAGTCGTGCTGACCCGCGTGCCGCCCACCTCGGGCGCGGGCGAGCGGGCGCGGGAAGACCTGCGCGAAGCGGGCCTGACGGTCTGCAATACCCTGGTGCGCCAGTACGCCTCCTACCTGCGGGCCGCCGAGCTGGGCGTGCTGTGCCGTGACGTGCAGGGCGAACGTTCGGCGCAGGCCTGGGCCGACATCCTGAGCCTGTCGAGGGAAGTGCTGTGAGGGAAATCGTAGCGCGGCGCTGGTGGACCAACCGTGGCTAAACGCTTCGCCTACCTCGAAGGCCAGAAGGTGCGCCGAAGGGAGGCCGAGAAGCTTCAGGAGCAATCTCTGGAACCCCTCGAAAGCGTGTACATCCGCAAGGAAACCCTGCGGGCGGTGTGGCGCGCGCTGCACAAGGGCCGCGACGGCAACCTGAACGAGCTGATGGAAGACCTGCTGCACCGCTGGCTCAACGAACAGGAGCAGAAGACCTCGGACCTGCTGGGCGTGCTGGCGCGGGAGAAGTCCAGGAAAGAGGAGTAGGCAGGAAGAGGTCGGCGGTTCAAACAGTTTCTGGTTCCGAAGGCACCGGATCAGGAACACGCCCTGCTTCACTGGCGTCGAATTTCCCGGTTCAGAACCTGTCCGGCCTGAAACGCCCGGCAACAATAAAAAACGCCCCGTCGAGGGCGCTTTGGCGTGGTAGACCCGGGCAGATTTGAACTGCCGACCCCTACAGTGTCAATGTAGTGCTCTACCCCTGAGCTACGAGTCTGGAAGATGGGTGGGGCGGGCGCTCTTTTCAGGCACAGTCTTTCGAGAAAACACAGGTCCCGGCCAGCGGCATGGATAGTAGCACGCTGTTTCCGGGGCTGTCAAAACTGGGCGGGCAGGGCGGCGGCAACCTCTAGACTGACGCCATGGCCCTCTCCCCTGCCCCGCGCCCGGTCATTCTGGACGGCGACCCCGGCCACGACGACGCCGTGAACATCCTGCTGGCGCACGCCGCACCCGAACTGGAAGTGCTGGGGGTGAGCACCACCTACGGCAACGTGGGCCTGGAGCGCACCACCCGCAACGCCCTCGTGACGCTTGAGCTGATCGGTGCCCGGACGCCCGTGTACGCCGGAGCAGACCGCCCGCTGCTCGCGGCGCGCCTGTCTGCCGAGAGCGTACACGGCCAGACCGGGCTGGACGGGCCGCTGCTGCCCAGCCCGGCCCGTGAAGCACAGGAACTGCACGCCGCGCTGTTCATCATTCAGGAGGTCCGGGCGCGGCCTCACCAGGTCACGCTGCTGCCCACCGGGCCGCTCACCAACCTGGCCCTGGCCCTGCGGCTGGCCCCCGACATCGCGCCGCTGATAAAGCAGATCGTCTGGATGGGCGGCAGCCTCGACGTGGGCAACTGGACCCCCGCCGCCGAATTCAACGCCCTGTGCGACCCACACGCCGCGCAGATCGTGTTTTCCAGCGGTGTGCCGCTTGTCATGTTCGGGCTGAACGCCACCCATCAGGCGATTGCCACGCCGCAGCGCATCGCCGCAATCCGGGCGCTGTCGGGTCGGCAGGGGGGCAGCGACGTGGGCGAGGTGGTCGCCGGGCTGCTGGAGTTCTTTGCCGAGCACCACCGCGTGCGCTACGGCTGGGACGGAGGCCCACTGCACGATCCGCTGACCTGCGCCTACCTGCTGGCCCCGGAGCTGTTCGTCACCCAGCCCATGTACGCCGAAGTCGATACCAGCGGCGGCCCCAGCAGTGGGCGCACCAACTGCGACCTTTGGAACCTGACCGGCAACGTGCCCAACGCCGAGGTCGCCTTGCAGGTGGACGCAGACGGCTTTTACGAGCTGCTGACCGAACGGCTGGGGCGGTTTTAGGTGCATTCTCCCAAGGTCAGCATCTTCGATCTGAAGGCCATGACGCACGCGGTTGGAGCCGTGGGTGTCTTTCCTATCAGGCAGGCCGAGGTTACAGCGCATGGTCTGCATCTTCAGCGTCCGATGCCGGGGCATCCCGACCTGAACCATCAGGAAGCGCATATGCTGCCCGCCCTGGACTTGGTGGTGACGAACTTTACTTCTCATCCCGGCTGCCCAGGACACTCCAGGTATTACATCGACATGGCAACTGTGCAGCCTGATCCAGAAGTCTGGACGGTACGCGATCTGTATCTGGATGTCGTCATCCTGCCAGACGGCACGCCCAAATTGCACGATGTGGACGAGTACGCCGAAGCGGTTTTTGAAGGTCACCTGACCCCGGATGAGCAACGCCGCGCCCTGCTGAGCGCCGAACGGGTCGTAAATGGCCTGTTCGCCCATAACAACGACCTGGACGCCTGGCTGGCAAGCCTGAATATTCACCTCAAATGGTGGAAGCCAGTGGACGGCTGAGTGCATCCGGTCCGCGAATTCAGCGTCAACCTGAGCGGGTCAACACGGCACCAGACGGACTGGCGAATCAGCCGCCTGGAACTGGAATCCTGTGGCCTGCACGTCACCAGTCCATTTCCTGACGACCATGCTGACTGGGCAAACCGCGAAGCATACATCCTGCCCGACCAGGACATCGTGATTTCACGGTTCGATCCCACTGGGCGCAGCGAACGCGTACCGCCCCGGTTTTATATCGATATGGCCGCCGTTCAGCCCGGATCGGGGGTCTGGACCGTGCGCGACTTGTATCTGGACGTGATCGTGCAGGCAGACGGCACGCCGAAACTGGTAGACGCTGACGAATACGCTGAGGCCGTGCTGGAAGGCCACCTGACCCCGGACGAGCAGCGCCGCGCCCTGGCAAGCGCCGAGCGGGTCGTGAACGGCCTGTTCGCCCACGGAAACGACCTGCACGCCTGGCTGGCAAGCCTGAACATTCACCTCGACTGGTGGCAGTCCTGAGCGCCGCACTACACTCCTCGTCGTGACCCTGCTCAGCCAACTGTCCGGAACGCTCATCAACGTGGCAGCCGTGCTGCTGGGCACGTCGATTGGCCTGCTGCTGGGGGGCCGGTTGCCCGAGAAGACCCAGCGCACCCTGCTCCAGACCCTCAGCCTGGTGACGCTGTACATCGGGCTGGACATGTGCGCCGCGCTCGGCAGAGTTACAGGTGGGCGCATTCCCGGCGTGATTCTGGCGCTGGTCTCGCTGGCCCTGGGCGCGGTGATCGGTGAGGCGCTGGGCATCGAGGAGCGGCTGGCGCGGCTGGGCGAGCTGCTCAGGCGGCACTTCAGGGGCGGTGGGCGCTTCACCGAGGGCTTCGTGGCGGCCAGCCTGCTGTTCTGCGTCGGGCCGCTGACCATCGTGGGTGGCCTCCAGAACGGCCTGAGTGGCGACAGCAGCACCTACGTGCTCAAGAGCGTGCTGGACGGCATCGCGTCGCTTGCTCTGGCTGGGGCATACGGCATCGGCGTGGGCTTCAGCGCGGTGAGCGTGTTTGTTATCCAGGGCGGCCTCTCGCTGGCGTCGGGCGGGCTGGCAGGCGCGCTGCTGAACGGGGCCGACCCGGCGATCCTGAAGACCAACCCCTACGTGCTGCTGGTGACGGGCGTGGGCGGCCTGATGATCCTGGGCATCAGCGTGAACCTGATGCTGGGTGGCCTGGGCGTGCAGGAAGACCGCCGGGTGCGGGTGGGCAGCCTGCTCCCGGCGCTGCTCCTGGCCCCGGTTGCCCTGTGGCTGGCGCGGCTGGCCGGATGAGAGAAACCCGATTGCGCCTCGCCCTGTTCGCTGTTCTGGGCCTGCTGTGCGCGCTGCCACTGCGACTCTGGACGCTGCCGGTGCTGAGCATGCTGTTCCCCTCCTGGCTGGCTTGGCTCCTGGCGGGGGCTGGGGCAGGCGCGCTGGTCGCCTCTTTCTCCCGGCCCGTTCGCGGCTGGGGCTGGCTCTGGCGGCCCGCGCTGAGCGGGCTTGGATATACGGCGGTGGCCCTCGTCCTGACCGGAATACTGACGGCCCTCGCTTCTGCCCTCGCTCAACCTCTCAGCCCTCCGGCAGATTCCAGAACGGTCCCCGTGGTCATCGCCAGTTTTTCGGGTTTTACCGTGCCAGACAGCTTCAGGCTGCTCCAACCGGTTTTGCTGCTCTTTCTGATCGGGGCGGCCTTCACGCTGCTGGCGGGAGTGTTCCGCAATCGGCCTGCATGATTTGACAACCGCTGCATACCGGGGTATATTTTTAATCAAGAGCGCCCGAGAGGGCGCATTTTTATTGCACTTTTTCACTGCCTACTGGAGTGCTCAGGGCGGCCCGTTTCCCTATGCCAATTGCCCCTCTTCTAACCCAATTGTCTTTCCCTGTTCACGCCCCTGCTAGGCTTGAGGCATGACAGCAGCACAGCGGTACGAGGCGTTCCGGGCCAGCGGCCTGAAGCTCAACATGCAGCGCGGCCAGCCCAGCGACCAGGACTTCGACCTGAGCGCGGGGCTGCTCACGGCGGTCGGCCCGCACGACACCCTGACGCCCAGCGGCCAGGACATTCGCAACTACTCGGCGGGCGGCGCAGCGGGGCTGCCCGAGGCGCGCGCCCTGTTCGGCAGCGTTATGGGCGTCAGCGCCGAGCAGACGCTGGTGTGGAACAACGCCAGCCTGGAACTCCAGGGGCACGTCCTGACCTGGGCGCTGCTCAGAGGGCTGCCGAGCAGCACCGCGCCCTGGGCCGCGCAGCCGGGGGACGAGCGCCCCCAGATGATCGTGACCACGCCCGGCTATGACCGCCACTTTCTGCTGCTGCAAACGCTGGGCTTCGAGCTGCTGAGCGTGGACATGCAGCCGGACGGTCCCGACCTGGACGCCGTGGAGCGGCTGGCCGTGTCCAGCACGCGCGTGAAGGGTCTGCTGTTCGTGCCGACCTACAGCAATCCCGGCGGCGAAACCATCAGCGCGGCAAAAGCAGAGCGGCTGGCACGGATGCAGGCGGCGGCCCCCGACTTCACCATCTTCGCCGACGACGCCTACCGCGTTCACCACCTGCACGCCACAGACCGCGACGTGCCCGTGAATTTCGTGGAGCTGTGCGCCGCCGCCGGCAATCCTGAGCGCGCCTTCGTGTTTTCCAGCACCTCCAAGGTCACCTTCGCGGGCGCGGGGCTGGGCTTTCTGGCGAGCAGCGCGGCAAACATACAGGCCGTGGGCAACTGGCTGAACGCCCAGAGCATCGGCCCCAACAAGGTCGAGCAGTGGCGGCACGTGCGCTTTCTGGAGGGTTACCCCGGTGGCGTGGAGGGCCTGATGGCGAGGCACGCGGAGATCATCGCGCCCAAGTTTGCGGCGGTGGACGAGGTGCTGGGCCAGGAACTGGGGCGCGGCGGCGAACTGGCCACCTGGGGCACCCCCAAGGGCGGGTATTTTATCGGGCTGGATACCGCCCTGCCCGTCGCAAAGCGCGTGGTCGAGCTGGCGGCGGCGGCGGGCGTGAGCCTCACCCCGGCGGGCGCGACCTACCCCGGTGGCCTCGACCCGAACGACAGCAACATCCGGCTGGCCCCCACCCGCCCCCCGGTCCAGGAGGTACGGCAGGCCATGCAGGTGGTCGCGGCCTGCATACGGCTGGCGAGCGAGGAATACCAGGCGGGGAAGCAGTAGGCCAGTCGCAGGCCCAGATACGGCAGGCTCGGTCACAGCAGGGTTGGACACGGCAAGGTTGGACACGGCGATGTCGGACACAGCGGCGCAATCCAGAACGGTTCAGGATGGATATATCTGTTCAGAAGTGCCGCGCTGATCTGCTCTGTGTCTCTCGTTGGAGGTTCCCATGCGTCCTGCCCGTCTGCTGACCCTGACTGCCCTGCTGTTCGCCCTCCAGACCCCCGCGCTGGCCGTGATGGGGATTCCGGCCACCCCACCGCCCGCCAGCCAGCCCAAAGCGGCGGTGCCTGCGTCCCCTGCACCTGTTCCGCCCGCCATGAGCATCCCGCCCGTCATGAGTAAGGACGCCGTGCTGAAGCGTGGGCGGCAGCTGATCGGGTGGTTCTACACCCAGAACCTGGAGCCGGTCTGGACGGCCTTTCTGCCCACCGCGCGGGCCGATTTCGGTGACGACCTGGCCGCCTTCAGGGCGTACCGTGCCAACGGCGTGACCACCTACGGCAAGGAGAGCCGACTCATCTCGGAAGAGGTGCAGACTGAGGGCGGCGTGACCTATTACCTGCGAACTGCCACCTTCGAGCGCGGCCCGAAGGTTCTGTGGACGCTGGCCTTCGGGCTGAACGCGCAGGGGCAGGTGATGACCTTCGGCATCCTGGGCGGCACCGAACCGGCTCCCGACAAGCAGGCGATGGGCAAGCAGGCGACTGGCAAACAGGCGACTGGCCGGGCGGGCAGCGCGCAGCCCTGATCGGTACGCCGAACATGCCCGCCAAGGTGCAAGCCGGACATGCTGGGCAGGATGAATCGTCGTCTGAGTCATTTGTCTGGGTCATCCATCTGAGTCATTCATCTGGGTCAGTCACTTCCCGCTGACCGCAGACGCCGCCGGAACCTCCTGAACACCGGCCTCCTCAGTCTTCGCCGGATCGCCCTGCACCACTTCCAGATCGTCCGAATCTGCGACGTAGACGTACTGCACGTTCAGCGTGCTGACCTCCGACATCCGCAGAATGAACCGGTCTCCGGCGATGTCGTAGTAGCGCGAGTGGTCGTACTGCGAAGGGTCCTGCGGCCCACCGCCCGGACGGTCATCCGAGAGCCTGCGGCGGTGGGCGAGTTCCAGCTCCACCCGTTCCAGGTTGCCCTTGTCGTCGAGCGAGTAGTCGAGCACGATGCCCCGGTACAGGTAGGCGTCGTCGTTCTGCTCGACCACGCCCGACACGTACACGTCGGGCAGCAGGTAGACCCTGACCTGCCGCCCGAACAGGTTGCGGCGCGTGCCCACCGCAAGTTGGTGGGCCGAAGGATCGAGGGTGTAGAACCAGTCTGACCCCAGCCGCAGGATGCTCACGCGCTGATCCAGGCCCGTGCGCCTCACCAGCAGGTGCAGCAGCAGCCCCAGGGCGTAACCCAGCACGAAACTCGCCACGAAGTAGGCGGCGTAGTAGCCCTGGGTGCGCGGCAGGTCGGCGATCAGGTTGCTGAGCAGCACGCCGTCCTTGCCGAACTGTCCGGCCAGGATCGGCAGCACCAGCGTGTACGAGACCTGCCTGTGCAGCAGCGCGCCCACCAGCCAGACCATCAGGCTGTGGGTGAGCAGCGCCCCCACGATCAGCCAGCCTAGGTTGTCCTGAAAGTTCTGCCCGGTGATGGCCGACCGCCGGAACAGGCCACGCAGGTAACCCACACGAAAAAACCCGCCCGGCAGCAGCAGCAGGGCGAGAAGAAAAGCAGCGAGCGCCAGGTTCATGCGGTTCTGCTCCGATTACAGGAAATGTGGAAACACCACCACATTTCCTTCCACCTCCGCAGAACCGTATTTGTTGCCACTCGCTCCGCTCGACTGAACTTCTGGAGTTCAGCGCCATCTGGTCTCACTTCTTTTTGGATTTCACCAGATGCTGGGCCTCGGTGGTGAACACCAGATACTGCTTGCCGCCGTCGCCCTGCACCCTGGCGACCTGGCCGGTGGTGATGGCCGCCTGCACCTGCCGGGCCGACTCTGGCCTGTCCAGAATGCTGCGCATCTTCTTGCTGATCACGGTCACGTTGCCCCCCTCTGAACTCGAACGCCTCAAGGCCCGGAATCTCTGCCGACTGGGTCCATTCTACCCCTTTTTGGAAGATTCCTGCCCGGTGTCGTCTGTCAAACCCAGGGCCGGTGACCAGGGGCGATGAACAGTCGCGCTCCAGTCAGGAACCGGCAGCCGACCTGCTCGCAGGCTAGACTGCCCCTGTGTTTCAGACTCAGGGCGCAGGAATGAGGGCGTGAATTACGCGGCCAGTCTGGCGGTGGTGGCCGTGCTGACCTTCTTCTTCCCGCTGGCCGTACGCATCGGGCTGTACTACGACGTGCCGCGCTCGCTGGTGAGCACCACGCTGGGGGCCGTGATCACCTTCGTGGCGGCCACGCTGCTCATCAGGTGGCAGGTGGGGCACAGCCGCCGCATGGCCGAGCAGCTGGAACTGGGCCGCGCCCAGGTGGGGGCCGATCCCCAGAACCCGCGCGCCTACTTCGTGGGCGGCGAACACCTGGCAGCACTCCTGCTGCGGCTGGGGCGTCGCCGCGAGGCCGCCGAGATGATCGAGCGTTTCGGCGGGCTGGGCGGGGTCAGAGAGTCCGAGGTCGTCTCGCTCAGACAACTGCTGTCGCAGGCCGAGCGCAGACAGAGAAGGGGCGGGTAAACATACCAGTGTTTTTCACTTGAAAAACCGAGCAGAGCGAGAATTGGCAAAAGTGCAGGCAGGCGAAAATGGAGGGCTGGAGCGCAGTTTGCGGAGTCCCGCAGTGACAGCCTGTCTGCGCTTAGAATAGGAGCATGCGGGCTTACAGGGGAATCATCGAAGAGGGCGTGGTGGTGCTGCAAGACGGCGCACGGCTGCCGGAAGGTACCGTGGTCACGGTCACGGTGGGCGAGGCCGAACTGCTGCGCGCCACCATCAGCAGCGCCTTCCGGGGACAGCGCAAGGTGCGGGTGCGGCTGAAGCCCAGCGCCGGACTGGTTACCGAACTGGCCGCCGAGCGCCAGCCGGAGCCTGTCTGATAACTTTGCCGATTGATGCCGTTCTGTTTGCGGCATCAATCCGACCAACGGGAGTAGGAACAGTACAGATTTCGCGTTATGGAGGAACACCCGGCGCTTTTACGGGTGTTCCGGAATTGAGCGGAATCCGTACGAAGGCGTGAACGACGTTCCAGCCGAAACCCTCTCCCCCGTTCACGTCTGGCTGGTGCCGACCCCGGTGGGCAACCTGGGCGACATCACCCTGCGGGCCATCGAGGTGCTGAGGCAGGCCGACGCCGTGGCCTGCGAGGACACCCGGCGCAGCGGGCAGCTGCTGACCCACCTGGGCGTGTCAAAGCCCCTGGTGCGCCTAGACGCCCACACCATGAAGCGTGCCAGGAGCGTGCTGGAACAGTACCCGAGGCTGGCCTACGTCTCGGACGCCGGAACGCCCGGCATCTCCGACCCCGGCGCGGAACTGCTGGCGCTGGCACTGGAACTGGGCGGGCGGGCCGAGGTGCTGCCAGGGGCCACGGCCTTTGTTCCGGCCCTGGTGCTGTCGGGGCTGGACGGCGGGCGCTTCACCTTCGAAGGCTTTCTGCCGCGCAGTGGCCGCGAGCGCAGGGAGCGCCTGAAGGCCGTGAGCGAGCGGCCAGAGACGAGCCTGATCTACGAAAGCCCGCACCGATTGCACGCCACGCTTCAGGACCTGGCCGCGCTGTGTGGTCCGGAGCGCCGGGCCTCGGTCACGCGTGAGCTGAGCAAGAAGTTCGAGGAAACCGTGCGCGGCACCCTGCTCACACTGGCCGAGCGGTTTGCGGCGGGCGTGAAGGGCGAGATCGTGGTGGCGCTTCAGGGCGCTCCGGCACAGGCGCGGGCCACCCCCGACCAGGGCTTCGCCGAGCAGGCCGCCGCACTGGCCGCCGAGGGAAAAAGCGTGCGCGAGATCCGGGAGTTGTTACAGCGGGCCGGTTTGCGTAAGAATGACGCTTATGAGCTGGCACTGCACGCCGCAGAGAACGACACCGAACAGAACACCGAACAGGACGCGGTCTCCACGGACTGTAACGGGCCAGCGGGGAGCCACATGACGCAAGGCCCATCTCAGGAACCTCCTCTGAATGCCAACGAACCGCAGGCCGACCTCTCGGCGCTGAGGGTCCGACAGGGCGATGCCAGCACCGCCAGAAACAGGGCCGGTGTCAGGCGCATCGCGGTCCTGACCTCGGGCGGCGACGCGCCCGGCATGAACGCGGCCATCCGGGCGGTGGTGCGCTCCGCCACCTTTCACGGCATCGAGGTGGTGGGCGTGCGGCGCGGCTTCCAGGGGCTGCACGAGGGCGACCTGCGGCTGCTGGGGCCGAGAGACGTGGCCAACATCATCCAGCGCGGCGGCACCATCCTGCTCACCGCCCGCTCGCACACCTGGCGTTCCCCCGAGGGCCGCACCCTGGGGGCCAACCACCTGAAGGCCTGGGGCGTCGAGGGGTTGATCGTGATCGGCGGCGACGGCAGCTTTCACGGGGCGCACTACCTGCAACAGGAACACGGCATTCCGGTGATCGGCGTGCCGGGCACCATCGACAACGACCTGTACGGCACCGACCACACCATCGGGTATTTTACGGCTGTCGAGACCGCCCTGGACGCGGTGGACAAGCTGCGCGACACCGCCGCGAGCCACGAGCGCATCTTCGTGGTCGAGGTGATGGGGCGGCACGCCGGGCATATTGCCCTGGACGTGGCGGTGGCGGGCGGCGCAGAGGAGGTGTTTCTGCCCGAAGACGAGCACCCTGCCGAGCACATCGCGGCGGTGGTGCGGGCGAGCGCGGCCAAAGGCAAGGCCAGCAGCATCCTGATCGTGGCCGAAGGGTACCCCGGCGGCGGCGCGGCGGTAACAAAGGCCATCGAGGCGCAAACCGGCCTGGACACTCGCCTGACCATCCTGGGCCACATCCAGCGCGGCGGCAGTCCGGTGAGCAGCGACCGGGTGCTGGCCTCCCGGCTGGGCGAGGCGGCGGTTCTCGCGCTGATGGACGGCAAGAGCGACGTGATGGTGGGGCGCGGCCTGGGCGGCATGACCTTCACGCCGCTGAACGAAACCTGGGAAAAACGCAAGGACGTGAGCCGCGACCTGTACCGCTGCGCCAAGACCCTGAGCGTGTAGCACAGTCGATATGGCTCCGCTGCAAACCTGTCCAGGACGACTTGGCAAAGATGAACGCCAGAACCAAAGGCGTTTGGCAAAGATGCAGTGCCAGGTATGAAGCGGGCAGTCTCCGAAAAGCAAAAAAGCGCCCGGCTCCTGAAACTCCAGAACCGGGCGCGGGGCAGGCTGAAACTTACTCGGCCTTCTGCTGGTGGTACTCGCTGATGTGATCGTAGACGTGCTGCGGGAACTCCAGGTCGCGGTAGACGTTGCCCTCGTCGGGGTTGTCAGTGTCGGGCAGAATCGGGAACTCCTGCTTGGTCTGGTACTCCATAATTTTCTCGCGGCGGGGCGGGCTGTAGTCGCGCTCCTGCACCTGCTGCACCAGGCTGCGCGCCGCCTCTTCGGTAAAGTCCTGGTCCTTGGACAGCTGGCCCACCAGTTCGTCCTCGCTCAGAAAGTGCCGCGCCACGATTGTGTACACCAGCCGCCCGTAGTGGCCGATGTCCTGCTTGCTGTCGAGCGCCTCGGTGAGGTGCGCCATCATGTGGTTCGCCTTCAGGTCGTTCAGTGCCATGTCCGTCTCCTTTTGCCGTAATCAGTTTACAGGATTCAGGTTAGGGCGTAACGCTGGCCGGGGCATGACTGCGCCGTGAAGACAGCTTCACTGTGGCTACCCACTGCGGAGAATAGTCACCGTGGACAGGCAGTCATCGGAACAGTATCGTACTCATGTTACACTACTTACACATCATGCTTCTATTACACATAATAGGGTATGAACCGAAGACGGCGTGGTCCCCTGCGATTGTGGCTGAGTGTCGGTGCGGTCTGCGGTCTGCTGACGGCAACGCTCGTGACGTACAGTCTGAGCGCCCAGCCGTTGCCCTGGTCCGATCCGGCCACCTGGCAACGCTGGGGCGGACAGCTGCCGCAGGCCGGTGAGGCGGTGGTGATTCCGGCGGGTCAGCGGGTGCTGCTGGACGTGTCGCCGCCGCCGCTGGCCTCGCTGACGGTGCAGGGCGAGCTGAGCGCCGCCGACACGCCCCTGACGCTCAGGGTCGGCACGGTGCGGGTCGAGGGTCAGGTTCACCTGGGCAGCGCCCGGCACCCGCTGACCCGCCGGGTCGAGGTGGTGCTGGGCCAGGACCCACAGATCGCCGCCGCTCAGATCACCGCCGATTCGTCCGCCACCAGGCCCGACCCGGACGGCACCATGATGGTGGTCGCGGGTGGGCAACTGGAACTGCGCGGGCAGGAGCGGCTGCCCTGGACGCACCTGGACGCTTCGGCGGCGGCAGGCGACCTGAGCCTGCACCTGGCGACGTCCGCCGACTGGCAGCCCGGAGACCATCTGGCGCTGGCCCCCAGCGGCTTTGATCCCGGCGAGGCCGAGGAAGTCACGCTGGCAGCGGTGACCGAGGGCGGCAGAACACTGACGCTGAGTGCCCCGCTGCGTTTTCTCCACTACGGCGAGGTGACGCGCGGCATCGACGAACGCGCCGAGGTGGGCCTGCTGACCCACAACCTGCTGATTCGCGGCAGCGACGGTGCGGCGGCGCTGGGCCGGGCGGGCGGCGTGATGGCCACGCAGGGCGGCACCCTTCAGATTTCCGACGCCGAATTCACGGCGCTGGGCGAGCGCGGCGTGCTGGGACGCTACCCGGTTCATTTTCACCTGGCGGGCGACGCCCAGGGGTCGTTCGTGCAGCGTTCCAGCGTCCACCACAGCTTCAACCGCTGCATCACGCTGCACGGCACCCAGCACGTGCGGCTGGCCCAGAACGTCACCTACGACGACGTGGGGCACTGCTTTTTTCTGGAAGACGGCAACGAGCGCCAGAACCTGCTGGAGGGCAACCTGGCGCTGCTGGCCCGCCCCGCCGCGCCAGGTGACGCGATTCTGGAGAGCGACCTGCAACCCAGCCTGTACTGGATCAGCAACCCCGACAACGTGCTGCACGGCAACGTGGCGGCGGGCGCGGCGCATTCCGGCTTCTGGTACAACCTGCTGGAGCACGGCAGCGGCCCCGGTGCCAGCGCAGCACTCTGGCCGCGCCGCACTGCACTGGGCGGCTTTTATGGCAACGTCTCGCACAGCAACACCTACAACGGCCTGTTCGTGGACAACCTGAGAAATCCGCCGGGCGTGCTCGCGCCCCCGAACTACGAGCCGCCCGTGCTGGCGGTCTTCCGCGATGTGACTGCTTACAAGAACCGTCGGCGCGGCGTGTGGCTGCGCGGGCGCAACATGCTGGTGAGCAGCGCGCGGCTAGCCGACAACGCCATCGGCGCGACCTTCGCCGCCGCCGACACCGCCCTGAGCAGCAGCGTGGTGGTAGGCGAGACCGACAACCACAGCGGCCCGCCCAAGCCGGACGAACCCGGCACCCCGCTGCGCGGCTTCGAGTTCTATGACGGCCCGGTGCAGGTGCGCGGCGTGCGCTTCGAGAACTTCCAGCCCGATGCTCAGCGGCAGGCCGGCGCGCTGGGGGCGCTGCGCTTCTCGCCGTTCTTCACCCACCCGCAGAGCAGTGCCAGCGGGCTGAGCTTCGTGAACGCCCAGCCGGTGCTGCTGGAAGCCCACCCGCTGCACCAGAACGGCAACGATGACCGGGGCAACGACGACCAGGGCAGCGACGGCTACCGCAACACCGTTTTTCTGGATCAGGACGGCAGCGTGACCGGCACGCCGGGTACCTCGGTAACGCTCGACACCCCCTGGTTCGGCGGCCCGGACTGCACCCCGCACACGGACTGGGGCGCCCTGAGCTGCCCTGGGGTGTTCGGCAGTGTCTTTATGGCCAACATGGACGCCCGGCCCGCCGCCCTGGGTCCGCTCGTGCTGACGCGCCCGGACGGAGCCGCGCTGACGCTGCTGGGCAACCCCAGAGACGGCGTGAACACCAGTTTTCAGGCAAACCTGCGGGCGGGCGGTCCCTACCGGATCGGGGTGACGGGCCGCCTGCCGCAGCACCTGCGGGTGTCGCTGCACCATCTGGAGAACGGCGTGAGCGTCCTGCTGGACCTGCCCGGCGTGGCGGCGAACGTGCAGCTCACCACCGGACGGGACGCCCCGGCAGCCCTGCCCCTGAGTGCAGACCGGGCCAGTTTCGAGGCCGATGCCGACGACGCGGCCTGGCTGGACGGCCACACCCTGCACCTGAAACTGGTCAGCCGACGCCAGGGCAGGAGCGCTTTCAGCGTGCTGGACATCCGGCAGGGATCACCAACGGCGAACGCCACCACGCCCTGAGGAGGGCAGCGGTAACGATATTCACTCCCGCTCGATGAGGGTCGCTATCCCCTGCCCCACCCCGACGCACATGGTCGCCAGCCCCAGGGTGCCGCCCGTGCGCTCCAGCCCGTGCAGCAGCGTGGTGAGGATGCGTGCACCGCTGCCGCCCAGCGGATGCCCGATGGCAATCGCGCCGCCGGAGGGGTTCAGGCGGGCGTCGTCGGGTGAAAGTTTCAGATCGTGCAGCACCGCCAGCGCCTGCGCCGCGAAGGCCTCGTTCAGCTCGATGGCGTGCAGGTCGGCCAGGGTCAGCCCGGCACGTTCCAGCGCCTTGCGAGTCGCCGGCACCGGCCCGATGCCCATGACACGCGGCGGTACCCCGGCCACGGCGAAGCTTCGAACCCGTGCCCGGATGCTCAGCCCGTGCGCCCGGGCAAACTCGCGGCTGGTGAGGGCCAGCGCCGCCGCCCCGTCGTTGAGGCTGCTGCTGTTGCCCGCTGTGACAGTACCTACAACACTGCCGCCCTGCCGGAACACCGGACGCAGCGCGGCCAGCGCCTCCAGGGTGGTGT